>CAZENQ010000001.1:0-134528 GCA_964513655.1 uncultured Pirellulales bacterium
TAATTCTTTGACAAATTATAACCGTTGAAAGGATGGCCTTCATATTATCTAAACACGTGAAGGCTTTGCCCTCATTGGGGAGTAGTCGGTGGGCGAGACGCTTGGTTTTGGTGATGCGAATGTTGTGAAAACGTGGCGGACAGGTCGATTGCGAATGCGATATGGCGAGGGATACTCGGGCAGAACTCGGTGAGCGGGCCGTGCCCATTGAGATAAGTTCGTAGTTCGTAGAGCGTGAAGCGTGGATGAGCAAACGGGGGATGCGAGGTGAAAATGAAGCGGGCTCCGGTTTTAATCGGAGCCCGTTGGTTTTTCGAGGAAGCTGATTTGGCTCAGCCGGGGATTACGTTGGTGGCGCAGGGGCCTTTTTTGCCCTGTCCGACCTCGAACTCGACCGTCTGGCCTTCCTGAAGTGTGGCGTATCCGCCGCCCTTGATTTCGGAGTGATGCACGAACAAGTCACCACTGTCGTCATCGGGGGTGATAAACCCAAAGCCTTTGTTCTCGTTAAACCATTTTACTGTACCTGTACTCACTATAGTGCTCCTTTGGCCTGGTAACGGCCATATAAATTATGTCTCTCGGATTTTGTTTAAGAGGATATTCTTGAGAGACGGGAGAATATGCTCCAGCAGGCATGATTATATGAGGAGGACTGACGGGGGGGCAACAAAAAAAACGATTAAAAATAATCATAGCGGGAAGTTGAGGGGCATGTTCGTGGGTCGTGGTTCGGGAAGGAGGCTGCAAAGTAAATTTGCGGGGTAAAGATTTTGGGTTGCCGCGCAGGTGGGAGTAACAAAGCGACGACTGAATCCCGGCCAGCCGACCACGGCATTCGAGGGAGGGCAAGCATAGAAGGAGGTTGACAGTTTATTTTGAACAGGTTAGAATGCCAGGCAAGACGTGTTGTGAATTATTCTGTTATGTGTAATCGGAGAAGAAATGATGATGAATGGAAATGTTAAGAGACGGGATTTTTTGAAGGGCGCGGCGGCTGCCGGCGTGGGGCTGGTTATCCTGCCGAGCGGTGTTTTGTCGGGGAAAAATGCGCCGAGCAACAAGCTGAATATCGCGCTGATAGGGGCGTATGGTCGTGCACTCGCCCATTATGAAGGATTAAAGAACGAGAACGTGGTGGCGCTGTGCGACGTGGATGAAAATTACCTCGGATTAGCGGCGAAGGAATTTCCGAATGCGAAGCACTATGTTGACTGGCGAAAGTGTCTCGAACAGAAGGACTTGGACGCGGTGGTCTGCTGCACGCCGGACCACACGCACGCGTTTATCGGGACGTGGGCAATGAACCGCGGGCTGCACCTTTATATGGAAAAACCAATGGGTATGAGCGTGGAGGAAGTTCGGTTAGTGCGGGAGACTTATTTGAAGCATAAGAACAAGCTTGCCGTGCAGCACGGGACGCAGCGTCATGCGAAACCCAATTTCGACCGGGTGCGCGAGCTGATTCGGGACGGGGCAATCGGCGAATTGAAGGCCGTGCATGTGTGGGGCAACCGTCAGCTTCACCGCTGTCATTATCCGCTTGCGGAAGGAGAGCCGCCCAAGACACTGCATTACGATTTGTGGATAGGGCCGTCACCGTATCACCCCTATAATCCTGAGTACTTTTCGGGCGAGCCCGGGTTAAACTGTCTGCAGTGGAACATGTACTGGGATTTCGGAACCGGACAAGTCGGGGACATGGGCAGCCACACGATGGACTTAGCCTGGAATGCCATCGATGCAGGGATACCTGTCTCGGCTGAAGCGACGGGGGACGAGTTCAATCCCGACGTGACGCCTGTTGAACTAAAGGCGGTATTCAAACACCCGGCCAACGATTGGCGGCCGGCCATCGACGTTATCTGGTATCAGGGCGGGGCCATGCCGTCATCACCCATGGAGTATGTTGATTTGAACGAGATTGGGCATGGTGCACTGTTCAAAGGCAGCAGTGGTTTTTTAGTGTCGTCTTTCGACAACCGGGTGATAATTCCCTTCGGGGATGACGCCGACATGACGTACTACAAGCGGCGCTCGAAGGATGAAGTGATTGAGCCGATGGGAGACTTTCAGCAGGAATGGATAGATGCGTGTAAGGGCGACCTGAAGACTTCGTGCGATTTGGACTATGGCGGGACGATGATGGAGCAACTGTTACTTGGCCTGGTTGCATACAGAGTCGGAAAGGAAATAGAGTACGACGGCGCCAGAGGTCGTGTTACCAATTGTGACGAGGCCAACGCTCTTCTTCGTCGTCAATACCGGCCGGGATGGGTTCTAAACGGATAATTGGAAAAGAGCAGCGTGGCGGCCTTAATGACCGCCACGCTTTCAAAGGCTTTCTTACACACTAAAATCACTGTTTTTACCAGTCAGACACTACGGTGCACTAATCGAGTTGCTGTCCATCACATTCAATGATGGGTTGTATGTCAAGCCGGTCGCCGAGACGCCAGTTACGGTAAACGTAAACGTGCCACCGCCCTTGACAGCCTTGGACTCCAGCGTCACCTTACCGTCCTGGTCGGTCTGGCCCGACTTGTCGCCACTGGTAGTTGCGCCGCTCCATGCGCCGGTAACCGTCGCGCCATCAACGTCACTCGCGTACTCATCCTTAATCCAAATCGTCGCCCTTGCCGCGTAGTAATTGCTCTTGGACTCGTACCACGTCATAGCGATGTCATTGACATACATATCCGGCTCGGGTGTCGGTGTTGATGTTGGTGTTGGAGTTGGTGTTGGAGTCGGCGTTGGCGTCGGTGTTGGACCGCCGTCCAGTGTCATTTTAAATACAGGCGCCGGGAGCATCTCAGCGTTGTAAAGGGCTCCTGACAGAGGCCAATACTGGTCAATCCAGACATGTCGCACCGATGCCGGGTTCGGCACCGAAGGACTGGAAACCACTACCGTATCACCGACAATCTGAGCGTCTGCGGGATAATAAATCTCGTCCGTACCTGCAACCTCGAAATAGGCAGGCGGCGCATCATCGTTGGTTATCAGCCCGCCGCCAAGATGAACAAAGCGGACCACGATTTCGTTGCCGTTTATGCTGGAGAGGTTGGGATTACGCACCGGCCCTGAATAAACCAGCGAAGTTTCACCATAGACCGTCGCCCGCGCCCACAAGGCCAGACGCTCACCAATAGGCTGTTTGGTATCCGGGTGTCCCGGTGAACCCGCAAGGCTAAGTTCCCAGGCAGCAGCCAAACCGGTATTCGGAACCGTTTGAGACACCAGCAGTTGCGCGTTCTGTACAACGGGCCAGGCATCGGGGTTGGTCCCGCTGCCGTGGTCGTGCAACTGAACGACTCCAACCGGAATGTCGCCCTGTTCAAAGTCGGTCCGCCATTCGTCAATCAAACCGGTGAGATTGAATTCATAATCGACGGCCTTGTCCATGTTAGCACCGTCATTTTCACCCTGGTACCAGACAAAGCCCCGAATTGCCCACGGCTGCATGGGAACGATCTTCCATTCGTAAAGCTGTCCGTCGCCCGAGCCGCCTGAGGCGTGGGTCCACTCGATGATATCCGTTCCGCCCTTGGCTGCCTGTAACATACCAATGGGAATATTACCTAATGCATGGCTCAACTCATGTGCCATAAAATAAGCCACTGCTGAACTGTTGCCCGCATTGCCCGGGTCCAGAACCTCCCAGTTAGTGCGTTTTAGGCCTCTCTGATTGAAACCTACGCGAAACATCACAATGTTATGGTTGACAGAATCTGCAACTGCTTCAGCGCCGCCGATTGCATTATTTAAGCTGAACCACATATTTGACTGTCCGCTGAACAGCCATACTTCTCCGACCTGCACGCCGGTGAAGGTGACCACATTATCACCTGTGATTACCAGATCACTTGGAGCGGTGCTGGCCGGCATGGGGTCAAGATAAACAATCCAGTCGCCGTCGGCAGTCGTTGATTTTGACTGACCGTCAAAGTCAACCGTTACCTGCTCACCCACAGATGCCGTACCCCATACAGGAACCGCAGTATTGCGCTGAAGAACCGCATTGTCGGTAAATGGCTTCGGCACTTGGACATCGGCCAATACCGAAGAAGTCATAACGACAGCTAAAACAAAACTCACCAAACAAATTATTCTCCTAAACATAATATGTACCTCCTTCAAAAAATTGGGGTTTAACTCCTGATTTTTCTGCCGCCTCTTGTCTTTCTTCACCTTCTTTCTTCAAGCGGGCCCTGAATTTGTCCCGGAATCAATAATTCTCCATTCCTTATTATGCCTGTCACGCCAAAGCGTGCTAACTCTACGGCCGCCTATGGTGGGTGTTTTTGCAGAAAAGACGCCGGTTACGCAGCAACATCCTTGTTTGTCAGAGGAAAGCCCCGTACGAAAAGTTGCTTTCACACACTCACTGCCGCCAATATCGTAGCTGTTTGGCCCTATCTGTCAAACCTATTTCGCGCCAAAATTTTACCATTTCGCGCAAATATTACCACCCCACGCAGCGATTTGCATCATCGGATATCTCCGGCAAATGTGGGTCCAAACAGCTCCACAAGGGCCTGCTGATACCCCGAAAGCACCTGCAATTGCTATGGTGAATTTCCTCCTCGCTTATTTTTTGCCGTACCGCTTGCGGTATTCAAGCGGAGTCAGCCCCTTCTCCCGCTGAAAATACCGAGACAGCTTTTCGATACCGCCGTATCCAAAATCCGCTGCAATCCGCGATATCGACAGATTTGTTTCCGTCAGCATTGTCACAACCTGTTCGTTACGCACGCGTCTGATTTCGTCATGTACCGACCGGTTCAGTACTCTGCGAAACCGCTTTTGCAAGGCTCGACGCGATAACGGCACCGCTTTCAGAACGTCCCCTACCTGAATCGGCTCCTTCGCATGTTGACGGATAAACCGCAGCGCCTCGACTGTCTCGCTGTCTTCTATTGCCATAATGTCCGTTGATTGTCTGGTTACAACATGCGTCGGCTCAACAATTATATCTTTGTGCGCCGCCCTCCTGCGGGCCATTAGTTTATCGAGCAGCTCGGCTGCCTCATACCCTCCCCTTTCCACATTAAGCGCCACGCTCGACAGCGGCGGGTCCGACAATTCGCAAACCAGCTCATCGTTATCCACACCCACTACCGCCACCTGTTCCGGAACATGCAGACCCGCAACCTTACATGCCTCGCTGACGTGGCGGGCGCGGTCATCGTTGCACGCCATCAAACCAATCGGTTTGGGCAGGGACTTGAGCCAATCCACCATAACCACTTGTTCATTCTCCCAAAGGCGCTTGGCCCGCGACCTCGGCTGTTTGTAAATAGCAGTCTCGAAACCCGACTTGGCTATCCTTTTACTGAAGTTTTCGCAGCGGTTCCGCGACCAGTGCAAATCGTCAAAACCACAAAACGCAAAATGCCGAAATCCGCGGTCAAGCAGATGCTCGGCCGCCATCCGACCAATTCGCACACCGTTGGTGTCGATAAATGGTGTCCCCTTGATATGCTGCTTCAGATGAACGGAAACGATAATCGGAACTCCTAATTTCAGAGCCGCTGAGCCTCTCCCCGAGTCCCGCATGATAATACCGTCCGCGCCCCAGTGCCTCATCTTCGGCAGAGCCTTTTCCAAGCCCCCAGGCTCACTGTAGAACACCCACGGCCCGTACATGCGGGAATACTTGGTAATACCCCGCAACACTCCTCGACCGTACGCCCGAGAGGTCTCAATCAGAAGTATTACTTTTCGAACTTTTCGCATATCCGAATATATACACCGTAAGGCCATGGAAAAGCAATGTTAAATTCTAAAAAACCCGTCGTGCCCGCCCATGATAGGGGCTAAGGTAATATTTTTTTATCCACAGGCTGTTTTTTGGCCGCGTGCAAAATAACAAAATTACAGTGGAAAATTTAAGGTTTTTGACGGGATTGGGAGTTTGCGGGATACTGGTGAGGGGTGGGGCGGTCACAGTTTGAGAATTAGTTTGACAAGGGTGGGGTGCAGAAGGTATAATGGTTGTTCGAATTGGAATGGGCCGTGAGGGAGCACAGGCCGGGCAATTAAGTGGGAGGTGGTGCCACATAGTCGTGGGTTTTGCAGTTGTAAAAAGGACCTTGGTGTGTGGCCAAGGGGATGAAAAATAATATTCTTTTGAAGGAGGACTATCATGTCTGGAAGATTATTTAATTTGGAGTGGTCTGGTGCGAGAATCGCAACGATAGTTTTGTTAGCGGCAGTGGTGGTAGCTGTGAGCAGTTCGGCCGGGCTGGCGCAGGTTTCGGGCGCGATTTTCACGACGGACGATGAGTGCATCGGGACGGACCTTAACATTTACAAGTTCAAGGAGGACGTTTATTTGGACGGCGGGCCGAGGAAGGTCGGGTCAGCGGGTCTTCCTACGGGCGAGTACTACGTTCAGGTGACCAGCCCGAGCGGGATACTGTTAGGGACGAGCGTAGGTCATCCTGTGGATGAGACTCCGGTGGAAGTTGATGAGTTTGGTGAGTTTGTCACATGCTATCAGCTCTGCGAGATTCTGATAATCCCCGGCGCGGTGACGAAGGTCAGGGGCAAGAGCAACGGGAACGGAAACGGTTGCGGGTATGCGGATACGCCGAACCCCGGAGGTGTTTATAAGGCGTGGATTTCGCAGAACCCGGAATTTCCGAACAGCGAATCGAAGACGGACAATTTCAAGGTGAAAAAGGGCAAGCCGACACCGCAGACGGAGATACGCGCGATTAAATTCTACGACAGCAACGGGGACGGCGTTCAGGATGCAGGTGAGCCAGTGATACCGGACTGGCACATTGAACTTAGGCTGAAGAGCGACGACAGCCTGGTGGATTGTCAACTGACGGACGGCGGCGGTGAAGTAGTGTTTTTGGTTGACCAGGACGGAACGGAATATGTGGTATTGGAGGTTGCACCTGGGGCGGGTTTTTATCCCCTGGGTGATTACCTTAACACAACGCCAGTTTCAATTGAGGTTGTGGTGGACCAGGACGCTCACGTAGTTAAGTTCGGGAACGTGTGCTTTGTTGAGGATACGGCGGACTTCGATACGAAGGGCTACTGGCACAACAAGAACGGGATTGGCGAACTGACGGCTGATGCGAATGTCTTTGCGGATGTGATTGCATACGTGAACTTGCTGGCACCATATGCGAGCCCCTCGGGTTACTTCGGCAAAGGCGATGAGCCGTTTGACGGAGTGGACGAATTTGGTGACCCGGTTCCGGCAGGCAAGGGCGTTTTGGATAATGAAGATATTGCCGATGCCGGGACAATCGAGGCGGAGATATCCAACTTCCTTATTGATTCGGTCGGTAACGGCGGCATCCGGGAGCAATTAGCTCAGCAGCTACTTGCGTTTATCTTTAATGTGCATTACGGGTTAGGCGGAACAGATGCCATGATTGTGGTTGACGGCGGCGTTCTGAAGAGTGCATCAGAGATAATCGGCGAGGCAGTTGAGGCGTGGCTGTCGAGCGATGCGGTCTGGCAGAATACGATGGCGGGTCTGCTGGACGGGTTTAACAACAATGACGCTGTGGCGTTTGTGGTGATTGCGGCGGAGCCGTGTGAATTCGAGCCGGTGTTGTGCCCGTGAGGTGCGGATTAAAGGCGAAGGCCAAGTTTTGTAAAGTCTTAAGATAAAGAGATGAGGGCGCCTTAGGGCGCCCTTTTTTATTTTAAATCATACTAAGCGCAGGTATAGAATGTCGAGGTATGGCGGGGGCCTTGTTGCCAGCAAGTCTGAGCGTGTATATACGGGTGTAATCGGGGAAAACAAATGTTTCTTGAGTTGGGGGGGAGGTGCATATATAATCGGCCGGAAGTTTGCTTATACGTGAGACCGACGGATACAGAATGAAGAACATCAGAACGCTATTATTTACGGCCTGTGCGGTGTTTTGGCTTATTTGCGGCTGTGCGAAAGAGCAACAGTTCACGGTGGTTGAGCGGGTCTGTCTGGCTGATAAGGGGAAGGCCGAGGCGATGGCGGCGGCGGAAGATGTCTTAGGGGAGATGCGTTTTAGTATTGAGAAGTCCAACGTCGAGAGCGGTTATATAAGGAGCAGGCCGCTGATTGGTGGGCAGTTTTTCGAATTCTGGCGCAGCGACAACGTCGGGGCGTTCAACGCCGCTGAGGCGAATCTGCACAGTATTCGAAGGATTGTAGAATTGGATATAAGGCAAGAAGGAGAGGAGTTGTGTATCGGGTGTGACGTAAATGTTCAGAGACTGAAGCTGCCTGAGCGGCACGTGTCGAGCAGTTCAGGGGCGTACGCGATGTTTTCGGACAGCGAGCGCAGGATGCAGAGGCTGGAACTGAACGCCGAGCAGCGAAGAGGTATGGCGTGGATCGAGCTGGGCGGAGACGGGAGGCTGGAGACAGAGATTTTGAAGCAGATTGAAGGACGGCTTAAGGGTGAATCAACAAATGAGTAAGGGCTTTTGCGAGTGAACGAGTTATGAGGATATTGGTTTGCGGCGGAGCCGGTTATATCGGCAGCAACATGGCAGCGATGCTGGCGGCTGAAGGATTTGAACCGGTGGTTTTTGACAATCTGAGCAAGGGGCACAGGTCGGCGGTCGAGGGGGCTGAGTTTGTTTTAGGGGATTTAGGCGATTACGAACTGGTGTTGGAGACGCTCGAGAAATACAGGATTGAAGCTGTGATGCACTTTGCGGCCTGTATCGAGGCAGGCGAATCAGTTCAACAGCCGCTTAAGTACTATCAGAACAACGTTTCGAATACTCGGACGCTGCTTTCGGCTATGGAGGCGAGCGGTGTTGAGAGGTTTGTTTTCAGCAGTACGGCGGCGGTGTACGGGATACCGGAGAGGGTGCCGATTAGGGAAGATTCGGCAACGGTGCCGATAAATCCATATGGTGAGACGAAATTAGCAGCTGAGCGGATGTGTTACTATCAAAGCCAGGCGGGGAAGCTTCGGTACGCGTCGCTTAGATACTTCAATGCGTGCGGGGCGGGGAACAACGGTGCGCTGGGTGAGGACCATCGTCCAGAGAGCCATTTGATTCCGCTGACGATTCGGGCGGCGATGGGCCAGTCGAGCGAGGTTAAGATTTACGGGACGGACTATCCGACAGAGGACGGGACGTG
Organism: uncultured Pirellulales bacterium; assembly: GCA_964513655.1. GTDB lineage: Bacteria > Planctomycetota > Phycisphaerae > Sedimentisphaerales > Anaerobacaceae. The sequence goes on from CAZENQ010000001.1 coordinate 9,113, forward strand.
TGTTCGTGACTATATTCACGTGGAGGATTTATGCAGGGCACATCTTCTGGCGCTGAAGAAGTTGGATGACAAGGCGGAACTGGTTTATAACTTAGGGAACGGGAACGGTCATTCGGTGAAGGAAGTAATCGAAACAGTTAAGAAGGTATCGGGGAAGGACTTTAAGGTTGCAGTTGCAGAACGTCGGCCGGGTGATTCGCCGGTATTGACATCCGACGCGACAAAGGCGATTAATGAGCTTGGGTGGAAGACGGAATTTACTGAATTGGAGAGAATAGTTGAGACGGCGTGGAGGTGGCATAACGAGCATCCGGACGGGTATCCGGACTGAGTAAAAACAGAGAAAGGAGTAACCATGAAAGTGAAATTACTTTTAACGGCACTATGTTTTACACTGTTAGCGGCGGCAACGGGCTGCGAAAGTGGTCACCGATGGGGTGTGCACGATATGGAGCGTCCACTGCCGGAGGTTGTGGCTGCCGGTAAGTATGCGGGCCAGGCACCATCCGATGCGATTGTTTTGTTTAACGGTAAGGACCTGTCAGAATGGGAGTCCGCGAAGGACGGCGGGCGCGCGAATTGGAAGGTGGAGGATGGCTATATGGAGGTAGTGAAGGAGACGGGTGCCATTCGGACGAAGCGGGCGTTCGGCAGTTGCCAGCTGCATGTCGAGTGGGCGACACCGGCGAAGGTGAGCGGGAAGAGTCAGGACAGCGGCAACAGCGGGGTATTTTTGATGAGTAAATACGAGGTACAGGTATTGAACACATACAAGAACAGGACGTACGCGGACGGTATGGCGGGGGCGATGTACGGACAGAGTCCGCCTTTGGTGAACGTCTGCCGGGCCCCCGGAGAGTGGCAGAGCTACGACATTATTTTCCGTCGTCCGAGCTTTAAAGGCAGTAAGGTTGTGAAGCCGGCAAGGATAACGGTGCTTCAGAACGGTGTGCTGGTGCAGGACGGGTTCGAGATAGAGGGGGCGACGGCATGGAAGAAGCGCGCGAAGTACGAGGCGCACGCTGCGAAGCTTCCGCTGCTGTTACAGGACCATGGCAGTCCTGTCAGGTACAGGAACATATGGATTCGGGAGCTACAGCAACCAGAAATCTGCAACAAATGAACAATATGGAGAAAAACAATGAATGAAACCTTCATCGGTACAGACGTGGGCGGAACGAATATCAAGCTCGGTCTGTTCGACTCGGCAGTAAAACTTGTTTGCAAGACATCAGTTCCTGTCGAGGCAGATATAGCTCCTGAGGCGATGGTCGATTTGATTGGTGAGACAACCGAAAAGATGCTGGCTGACAACAACCTGAGTGAAGAAGCGCTTCGCTCAATCGGAGTGGGCTCAACGGGCCAGTTCAATCTTGACGATGGGTTCATGATAAGCAACCCAAACCTAACGTCATTCAAAAACGTCCCCTTTAGAAAAATACTTGTCGAACGATTAGGCAAACCTGTTGTTTTGGAAAATGACGGCAACGCTGCCTGCTGGGGTGAGTACACCCTTGGAGCCGGCAGAGGTGTTGAGGACATGGTTTTTTTCACGCTCGGCACCGGCATAGGAGGTGGCATTATTAATAAAGGTAAGCTCGTGCATGGTTCGAATGATACCGCTGCAGAACTGGGGCATATTATAATTTATCCCGATGGACGGCTGTGCGGCTGCGGTCAAAGAGGTTGCGTAGAAGCATACGCATCAGCAAAATCAACAGCGAAAAGAGCAACAGAGGCTATCAAAGCAGGAGCAGAATCGAGCTTGAAAAGCGTGATTGAGGAAAAAGGTGAAATTACAGCGAAGGATGTCTATGGACATCTAAAGGCAGGAGATGTCTTAGCGAAGGAAATAACTGATGGGACAGCCAAGGCCCTGGCAATGGTCTGCATAAATATGCTGCACATCACAGAACCCAAGCGGATAGTTTTTGCCGGGGGGATGATCGCTGCGGGTGAGGTACTGCTGGACAGAATAAAGGAATACTTCGATGAGCAGATATGGGGGTTGAAGAAGGAAACGGTCGAGATATGCTTTGCGACGCTGGGCGAAGATGCCGGTATAACAGGGGCTGCAGCGTTAGCCCAAGATGTTCAGAAACAAAAGTAAATCCCAACTAAATTAAACTCTACGAGCCGTCCAGTTAATCATATTTGCTAACAGAGCTGCATACCAATTGCCTACTTCTATAGGATTTGCACCCGGTCCCTGAGCTTTTACTCTGCTGCTGCCCCAATCAACCAAACCACCTACCCAGTGAGGAGCGACATCAGTGGCGAAAGCACATACTCTACCTTGTTCATACGAGCCGACGACCAACAGCGGGTCGGCGTCCGGCAGGGATGTAACTGTGAAATTGCCATTTACATAAGAGGCCTTAAACCTGCGTGCAAGCAGTATGGTATTACTATCCGGCTTACTTTTGAGCCGGTTAAAGCCGCCAATGCCAGGCGTGTTTTGCTCAAAAGGCAAAGAGCCAAGAATTTCATGCTCTTTTACTTTCTCCACCAAGCATGGAGCAAAACAATTTACTCTATCATCTTCGGATTGCATAATCACCGGCAGAACCTGGCTCAGTTTAGTATCCGCGTATTGTCCCTCAGCGCCGGTGAAAGATTCCCAGCCACCAATCATCAAAAGTCCCAATCCTGCGGCGACCTGCTCTACTATGGTATTTATTTGCTCAGTTGAAAAGTTCTCTGCCGGATAATCGCTTATGATAACGGCCTGATATTTATTGTTAAGGAGCGTACCGCTAAACTGCCGGTCAGAAGGTAAATAGTCAAAGCTAATATTGTGATGACTCATAACTCCAGCCAAGTACGAGCCGGCCTCTTTCAATGTGGTATCACCAAGATACAATATTGACTTACCCATAAAAAGACAAGTATATCACTTAGTCACTCGTGTTCAACCCAAAACCACAAGGGATTACAGACTTGACATGCTACCTTATTAGCTAATATGATGCCGACTTCAATAGTTAATTAAATAAAGTGCATCCGGAGAGAATTTGAAAATGTTAAAAGGCAATGCGATTATTGGTCAGTCAGGCGGTCCAACGTCTGTAATCAATGCCTCCTTAGCAGGAATAATCACTGCAGCAAAGGAATTTGAGGGCATTGAGAGGATTTTGGGCATGCGATTCGGTATTGAAGGATTCATGGCTGGCAATATTGTCGAGCTGGGTAAGGAACGAGCGGAAGTAATTAACGGATTAAAACGGACTCCCTCGAGTGCTCTTGGCAGCTGTCGACACAAGTTGTCAGATGATGACCTTCCTTTAATCCTCGAGGTTCTGCGGAAGCAAGATATTCACTATATTTTCATGATAGGCGGCAACGATACGATGGACACGATACACCGAATCGAGGAATATGCAAAAGAACAAGGTTATGACCTCATAGGAATTGGTGTGCCCAAGACGGTAGATAATGACCTGTTCGGAACAGACCATACACCGGGTTTTCCCAGTGCTGCCAGATACATTGCTCTTTCGGTGATGCAGGAAGGCCTGTTAGCCCGGGATATGCAGAAGGTCGACCAGTTTGTTGTTTTCCAGGCAATCGGTCGCGATGCCGGCTGGTTAACAGCAGCTTCTGTGGGAGGCAAAAGGTCTCCAGAAGATGCGCCACATCTTCTTTGTTTGCCGGAAAGACCCTTCAGTAAAGACAAATTCCTTAAAGACGTCAAAAGATGTTACGACGAGTTTGGGTTCGTGTCGATAGTCTGCGGCGAGGGAGTTACGTATGCTGATGGCAGGCCTGTATCTGCATCTGAAGTAACCGACAAGTTTAATAATGTCGAATTTGGTGCGATGGGTGGCGTCAGTGCAGCGATGGCACTACACAGAATTATTTCCGATGAATTCGGCTTTAGGGGCGAATTTGAGATAACTGAGTCCCTGCCGATGAGTGCTGCCGACAGGACATCACAGATAGATGTGGATGAGGCCTATATGTGCGGTCGGGCGGCGGTGGAACTGGCAAAACAGGGTAAGACCAACCTTATGGTAACACTCGAAAGGCAGCCCGGAAGCAAATACCAATGTACCACCGGTACGATTGGGCTGGCCGAGGTTGCAATTAAGGCCAAGCCGATGCCGAATGAATTCATAAACGCCGAAGGCAACTTTGTCACCGACACATTCAGGGATTACATAAGCCCTCTGATTGGAGAGTTACCACAGTACGCTAATCTGGAATGTCACAAGGCTTAGAGGAGAGTTGTTTGATATGAAAAACGAAGAAAAATACACAAAGTTTGCTTTAGTACGGGAGATGATGGAGAGCCCCGAGATTATCAGGAGATTTAACCTGAAAGACACAGAGAATGCAGCCGAACAAATAAAGCAAACAGGCAAAGTGCTTTTTAGCGGAGAAGGTTCCAGTCGAATGTTCCCTTCCAAAAATGCTATCGCGTGGGCAATGAAGGCGAGAATTGGTGTCGACCTGGTCACGGAAGGTTCGTACCAGGCTGGTGAGTATGACTTGAGCGATTTTGTAGTTTTTGCGGCCTCTAACAGCGGCCGAACAAAAGAGACAGTAAGCCTGTTCGATAAGCTGAGAAAAGCAGGCCATAAAAGATTATTTGGTCTAACCGCCAATCGGAATACCAAACTGCAAGAGCTTTCAAACCAGACTTTTATCATAAGTTGCGGCAAGGAGGATGCCTTTGCTGCGACCAAAAGCTGTATTGAACAGGCCCTTTTCTATCAATCCCTACTGGCACAAGTACAGGGTAAATCTTTCAGTGATAAATTAAACGCTCTGGCTAATGCCTTCGAGGATGCTTTAACAGTTTTGGTTGACCCTGCTATTACCAAAGCAGTTGCCAGCGCCGAGACTGTTTACTTTGCCGGCAGAAACGATGGTGTAGCTGAAGAGTTGACCGTGAAGGTCAACGAAATAGTCCGTAAGAAAAGCGGCTTCCTGGAAGGGACCGGCTATATGCATGGCGCTCAAGAAGTAATGAACCCTAACGATGTGGTAATATTGATAGACCCTTACAAATCCGAGCTGGAAAAAACCAAGGAGGTTTTAATTGAAGAGGCGGGTCTTAAGGTCTTTACAGTCGCCACAGAAGAGACGATTTTTCCAACAGTAAAGGTAAAAGATGTTGATGGGCTGACGAATTATCTGTTCATAGCAGCAGGGTGGAACATCCTGGTCGAGGCTGGTATAAGTCTAAGTATAAACCTTGACGAGGCTGAGCGCGCTCGTAAGGTTGGTAATGTTTTTATCGACCAGAAGGCCCGTTAGAGGCTCTTTTGCTTTTGGTCTTCCGAGAGCATTTCATTCAGCGAGCCTGAGCGGAAGCCCTGAAGGTCGAGGGTGACGAATTTGAAGCCGAGGGATTTTAATTTTTCGACGATTCGTGAGCGGACGGTCTCTGTTGTTATTTTGGCGATGTCCTCGGGGTGGACTTCGATACGGGCGATTGATTCGTGGAGTCGGACGCGAAATTCGACCAGGCCGAATGTGCGGAGGAAGGCTTCTGCCTGCTCGACCTGCTTTAGCCTTTGTTCGGTGATTTCGAGGCCGTAGCTAATTCGAGAAGCCAGGCACGGCGAAGCAGGAACATCGGCTGTTGGGAGATTCAGTTTTCGGCTTAGCCGGCGGATGTCATCTTTTGTAAGTTCGGCGTCGGCCAGTGGTGAGCGGATGCCGAAGGCTTTGGCGGCGCGGATGCCGGGGCGGTAGTCATCCATGTCGTCGAGGTTGTGGCCGCAGATGACGTGGTTGAAGTTTCTCTTTTTGGCTAAGTCTGTGAGGAGGGCGAAGAGGTGAGACTTGCAGTGGAAGCATCGGTCGGCCTTGTTGGCGGCGTAGTTGGGGTCGGAGAGCTCATCCGGCTCGACGGTCTGGATTTCGACGCCGAGAGCTTCTGCAAGTTTGACGGCGCTGGTTAGCTCGCTCTGGGGCAGGGACGCCCCGGTTGCGACACAGGCGAGGACGTTCTGGGGGCCGAGGGTATCGACGGCGGATTTGAGGAGGAAGGTGCTGTCGACGCCGCCGGAATAGGCGACGACGACTTTGGTCAGGTCTTTTAAGATTTGCTGAAGCGAGTTAGATTTTTGCTCAAGATTCATAAAGCCGATGGTGGGAATCGAACCCACAACCCCAGCTTTACGAAAGCTGTGCTCTACCGTTGAGCTACATCGGCGATTCAGGCTCCATAATACCAATCGGCATCAGGATTGTAAAGATGAGGAAAAAATAGGAAAGACAGGAGTAAAAAGTAAGGAGACAGAAGGTTGAGGCGTGGGCGGAGGCTCAATAAGGGGTTAGGGGGGAATTTGCTTGCAAGGGAGGCGGGGAATTTGTAGACTTTGTTTTTTGGTGCGGTTTAAGAAGGTTAAAATATAGTAAAGTTAAGGGTCGGTGCCCGAGAGGCTAAAGGGGACGGGCTGTAAACCCGTTGGCGTAAGCCTACGTTGGTTCGAATCCAACCCGGCCCAGTATTCTTACCTGCTATCGTGGGGGTCTGCTATTGTGAGTTGCGGTCGCGCGCTATTGTGGGGGCGGTACATAGGGCGGCGCGTGCCAGTTTAGAAGATCCAAGGCCTCGTTGAGCTTGTCGATGCTTTTTTCGAGGGCGCGTTTTGACTGGAGTTCGTGTTGAATGGCGGAATGAACTCTCTGCTTAGCGTTAACAATTTCGGGTTTATTCAGACCAGCCCAATCGGCGCTTTGCAATACCTCGTCAAGGGCATTGTAGATATGCCGTTCAGTATCCAAGAGGTCATTAATTAGTGTCAACATATCGACCTTGGCATCAACTGTTTGTCGTATGCTGGCAGATGGAATATGAGGCGCGCCAGCAGCCACCAAGTTCAAGCATTCGTATTGCTCAGGCCAAATATCCTCGAGGGTAACCTGTCCACCATAGAGAAGAGAACTAGTAAACAAACTTGCGTTGGGGTCATAGTTGAAATCGTAACCGTATACGTGCACCGGCCTGAATGGACCGGAGCAACCAAAACCAAGATGGCGGGTGGTAACGTAGCCACCCATGATGTTGAGGGTAGAACCGAGGTAAATCTTGCGACCCCCGGAAACGTTGCCGCCATAGATATTCATCATTGCCCCTTGGAGGTCGAAGCCATCGGTGAGTTCAACTTTGTAGATGTTTACCAAGCTGGAGTCCCAACCTGCTAAAAACTCCAGACTTCCGCCGGTGATATTGACTGTGCTTGAGTCACCTGCAAACAGGCCATCTATCGAACCGCCACTAAAATTGAGAGCGGCTGAATCCCATACATCCACCCACATCTCGATGTAACCGCCACTGATTTTAACAGCGCTTGACCCATAGGCCTGTATTTTGTCTATATCGCCACCGCTGATACAGAGGGTGCTTTGGGCGTTGGGCTCTATAGAGCCTACCCAGCCACCGCTGATATTGAGGGTGCTCTGGGCATTGGGCTCAATGGAGTTTACCCAGCCGCCGCTAAGGTTGAGTGTGCTGGTGTCGGTTAGGGTTACGTAATCGGTTACATAGCCGCCGGTCATATCTACGGTCGCATCGTTCAGGATGCGGACGGTGTCGTATACGTCGCCAGCTTCGATGACGCCATCGGTGGTGAAGACGATATCAACAGCACGGGCCTGTGAGACACAAAGGGCTAAAACGGAGAGTAGAACTGTCAGCAGGTAAGTGGTTTTGGGTGTCATTTTCGGACTCCTTAAAAAATTATGATAACTATTGCGATTTCACAGGGTACGCGCCTGTGAGCCATTTATTTTTTTCACCGGTAAGGCCGCCTTGAGGCAGGGTCGGTATGAAAGAGAGGCGAGTTATGATAGCAAAGCACTAATATGATATTGCGACGTTATTGAACCTGCCTCTTTGCCTTAACCAGTGTGTATTATACCACACAGCAGGTCGGCTTGGCAAGTAAATTCTTCGAATTTCAGACGCTTTTTTGCCGTAAAATGAGTGGATTAGTGTGGCGTTGTGCTATGCGAGGCGTTTGGCCAGGTCAGACAGCGATTTGAGTTTTTCGGTGTCGATTTGTGGCGGTTGCTGTTCTGATTCCTCGAACTCGTCGGCTGACTGATCTGTTTGCTCAGGGCTTTGAGGCAGGTCCTGCTCAGGCTGGTGAAGTTCGGTGATTTTGTTTTGGAGCTGTTCATTAGCGGCGGCGAGGTCGTCTGCCTGCTGCTTTAGGGACTGCTCATCGTCCTGGCGTTTGTTTACCTCGTTTTGGAGCTGTTGGTTTGCGGCTTCGAACTCAGCGGCGCGGCGCTTTAGCGAGCCCTCGAGCTGATGGTGCTCGGCGATTTCGTTTTGCAACTGCTGGTTTGCTGCCGCTAATTCAGCGGCCTGCTGCTTGAGTAACTGCTCGGCCTGCTCGCGTTTAGCGGTATCGTTCTGGAGCCGGTCGATTTGCTGCTTTAACTGTCGGGCCTGTTCGGTGGTTTCTGTAAGTGTGCGTTCAAGTCGCTTTGGTTCGGTGATATCAGTAAGCAGAATAATAAGGCCGATGGCCTGGCCGGACTCATCCTTGATGAGGGTCATTTTGGTCTGTGTGGGAAAGGTTGTACCATCCGTGCGGAGATGCTCTATCCGGCCCTTGAAGAGGCCCCTCTGTCTGGCCTGCTTAATGGCCGGGGTCAAGGCGGTCTTGAGCTGCTGTTCATTATGGAAAATGGTAATGTTCTTGCCGAGGAGCTCAGTGCTGGTTTCGTAGCCGTGCATCTTAGCCCAGGCGGTATTAACGAAGCGAAGGGCTCCGCTCAGGTCGATGACTATGATTGCCTCGTCGGCCTGTTCGGTGATCATTGCGAGATGAGAGAGTATCTGCTGGAGCCGGCTATGGTCGGCAATAATTTTTATCCATTTAGTTACTCTTCGAAACAGCATTGCAATTCCACGATTAGAATTACGCGTTTTTTCCCAACCAGGATTTACGGTCCGGACAAATTGTCACGGGCCGGGGGAACGCAGGCTATTTAGTTATTTTTTTGGTAAAGTGACTACCCTTTTTCTGAAATTCGACCTTATCTTCGTGTATTTTTACGACCTTGCAACCTTCCACGACATCGCCCTCGTAGACGACGCGGCCGGAGACGAGTGCGGCCGGATTTTCATCATAGTACATTATTCCGGTTACCTTGACTTTGCTGGTCGCGAAGAAACCCAGAGCGGGTATACTCTTTCCAGAATCGGCCAAGCTTTTTCCCGGTCGCCAGAAACTTTCGGGCGCCCAGCGATTGTAGGCATAAGCCAACAAGGCGACATTTGCCAGCACCAAGAGCGAGAGTTTGAGCTTGCTCATCGGGGCCGGTGCGTTCTTTTTTATCGGCGATGGTTTGGTCTTTTTTGCAGGCGGGGACTGGTCCTGCGGTTCTGCCTGTGGCGATTTAACCAAATCCGTATCTGCAACCATGTATCGCAAAACCATCTTTGCGCTCCTAGCGTACGTACGTATATCGGAGAATATATCGGCAAATTCGGGAAGGCACTTTATGGCGTGGCGGGCCTAAAATCGGCTATTTAGAGGGAGGAAGTTGTTCGTTCTTGCTTTGTGACAAAAGGGAGCGGCTGTGAACTTTGACCGATAATGGCTTGAAGTTCACGGTTGGCAGGTGAGCGCGTCAGAATCCATTTTTTTACGGGGCTGAGCGAGCAGCTTCGATGTAAGCTGTGCGCTTTATTTTTCCCGTTGAGGTTTTTTCGAATTCTTTGATTTGTATTTCGAGATGGGCCTTTGAGGGTATTTTTTCGAAGTCTGCGAGGTTTTGGCTTTTCTGCTGATGCTCGTTGATGCTCTGCCAGAGGAGGTCCTTAACCTTGTCGGCGCCATTGACTAAGTCGTAAAGGGAAAGTTTGGTATCGGCCTGCAACTGGTCCCAGGCCGGCCGGACGAGGGCCTTTACGGCTTCCTGTTCGAAGCCAGCGTGGCTATGGCGGCCTGGTACAACAAGGAGTTCCTGTACATACTGAGCCTGTGAAAGAGTCTGCTCGATGAGCTCGGGATTAACGTTTTTTCCGCTTGGCAGAACGATTAGAAATTTTTTGCGGCCGGTTATGAAGAGGTATCCATCCTCATCGAGGTATCCCAAATCACCGGTGTGCAGCCCGCGAGTACCGTCGCCGTCTGTTTTGATAACTTCATCGGTGGCCCGGGGATTCTTATAGTAGCCCTTCATAACACAGGGGCCAGCGAGGAGGATCTCTCCTCTTTGGCCCGGCGTAAGAGCCTGGCTTTTTTCGTTGACGACCTTGACTGAGAGGGTCGGGATTGGTTTTCCGACGGAGCCTAATTTTTGGGGATTTGGGTTGAAGCCGTAGATGGGGGAGACTTCAGTCGTGCCGTAACCTTCCCAGAGCTGGATGCCTCTTTTCCAGAAAGCTTCGAGTACCCATTTGGGGATGGGTGCGGAGCCTGAGACGAAGAACCTGAGCTTTTCCCAGCCGAGCTTTTTTACCATTATTCTGCCAAGCGATTTCGGGAGATAGCGGTCGGCGAGTTTGATAAGCCAGCTTTTTTGTTTTTGGCCGGCGATGGCCTCTTCGATTCTTTTGGCGAAGACGGTGAAAAGAGCAGGTATACCGACGAAGACGGTTATACCGGTATCTTTTATGAGGTGGAAGACGTGGCGGTATTTGTTGGTGTAAAGGTTGGTGGCACCGACCCAAAGTGGTAAGAGCTTTCCGACGGTGAGGCCGAAGGAGTGATGGGGGGGCATGATGTGGCCGAGTTTGTCCGCGGAAGTAATATGCACTGCATCCAAGGTTCCCTGTACGTTGGCGATGAGGTTGGTATGTGTTAGCTCAACTTCGCGCGGGTCGCCGGTCGTGCCGGAGGTGCAGAGGATGACGGCGGTATCGTCCGGCTGAATCCGCTCTGAGATTTTAGTGAGCAAGGAGGAAAGCTCGGTCTTGTTCAAGGTATGTCCACCGTGGATGGTCATTTCGAGCAGGTCGAGGTTGTAGTGACGGAGGGATTCTGTTAGCTGCCGGCGTGCGCTGGAATCCTGATAGTCATCGGCGAGGACGAGCAGTTTGGCATCGGTATAAAGCAAATGATTTCTAACGCCTTCGATGCGGCGCTCGGGGTCGATGAGGACGGGGACGGCACCTGATAAAATGATTCCCCAGAAGGCTATGTCCCAGTCAGCGCGGTTTTTACCGAGGACGGCGATTTTATCCTGGGGCTGTATATTTCGTCTTTGAATGAGGTGAGCGGCGAAGTCGCGTGCCTTGTTTTGGAGCCGGCCGAAGGTGAGGTTTTCCTCGCGGTGTGTTCTGAGGATTTCGAGGTAATTTTTTTCGGCCAGTCCGAGCTTAGTCATGGACTGGTTAAAAAGCTCGATTAAGGTTGTGTATTTAAGCTGGGGCTGCATTTTTGGCCTTTAAAACAAACAAGCTTATCCTGTACATTATAACGTTACAGGGGGTGTTTTGACAGTGAAAATTGCTAACCTAGGAAACAAGGTTTGCCTGATTTTGGCAATCAGGATAGTTGTTGAAAGTAATTGTGGTCGTGGGTATACTGAGGTTTGGTGTTAGGATCAGACAATTAGATTTACCGGTATTATGGAGAGGCATGCTATGTCGTGGTTATCTAAATTCATCAATTTTGTTACTACTGATATTTGGAGAATGCAGCTAAGGAACTATTCGCGTACAAAGGCTTTTTTAATCAGGCAGCTCAGGATTATCGTTTTAGCTGTTCGGGGGTTTGCTGAGGACAAGTGCAAATTCAGGGCGTCGGCGCTTACGTTTTTTTCTTTGCTTTCGATTGTACCAGTGATGGCGATGATGTTCGGGATAGCAAAGGGGTTCGGGCTTGAGAAGCGTGTTGAAACGGAGGTATTGAAGAGGCTGGAGGGACAGGAGGAAATTGCCACGAGGATAATAGAATTCGCGAATTCGCTTCTTGAGAATGCGCGGGGGGGATTTATAGCGGGTGTAGGCGTGATTTTTCTGTTTTGGACGATTATAAAACTTCTGAGCAACATTGAGAACTCGTTTAACGAGATATGGGGCGTGAAGAGGCCAAGAACGATCGGGCGGAAGTTCAGCGACTATCTTTCGATGATACTTGTGTGTCCGATTCTACTGGCTGTGGCCGGGAGCATCACTGTTGTCATAAGCAGCCAGGTGAGGCTTATGGTTGAAAAGATACCGATTTTTAGTTCGACAGTCGGGCCGGTCATCATACTGCTGTTGAAATTACTGCCCTACTGCACGATTTGGATAGTGTTTACGTTTATTTTCATTTTTATGCCGAATACAAAGGTCAAATTTACATCGGGCCTTTTGGCGGGAATAGTGGGGGGGACGGTTTTTCAGATTGTGCAGAGGGTGTATATCACCTTTCAAATTGGGGCGGCGAAATACGGCGCTATTTACGGCAGTTTTGCGGCGATGCCGTTGTTTCTGCTATGGCTTCAACTCAGCTGGTTAGTGGTTTTATTCGGTGCGGAACTTTCCTTTGCGAAACAGAATGTGGAGACGTATGAATTCGAGCAGGACTGCCTGCATGTCAGCCATTCCTATAAGAGACTGCTTTCGCTTTTAATGGTTCATTCGGTGGTGAAGGATTTTTGCAACGGCGAAAAACCATCGGGTGCGATAGGGATATCCGGAAAGCTCGAGATTCCAATTCGTCTGGTACGGCAGATACTGTACGAACTGGTAGAGTCGGGCGTTATCTCTGAAGTCAAGACGGAGGGGGACAAGGAGGTTGCGTATCAGCCCGGGCGTGACGTCGAGACGCTTACGGTCAAATACGTAGTTGACGCGCTTGAGCGGCGAGGGGACACAGACATACCAGTCACCAAATCGGATGAACTGGGCAAGCTCAGCGACTGCTTAGATAAATTCGGCAAGGCCGTAGAAGAATCGCCGGCAAACGTCCCGCTGAAGAACATCTAAAGCCCGAAGGGGCTTGTTTATTGTTATTCCTTTTTCTCGAACAGTCCTTTGAGGCCTTCGAGGAGACCCTTGCCTTCTTCTATGAGCTCTTTTCCTTCTTCGGCAGAGGTCTTCCCGAGATCGAGGGCTTTGGTCCAGCTTTCCTTCATTGCAGCGGTCATATCATCGGGCAAGACACCGGCACCCTGTTTGGTGACGCCTTTTGCGATGGCGAGCAATACCTTGCCTACGAGTTTGGCGGTATCCAGTTTTTCGTCGCTGCCCAGGTCAGTCATAGTGATGGGGTCGAGCTTCAAGGTAACTGTATCGGACTTGCCGGGGACAGGCAGGAGCTTTGCCTTAACTGTCACGTTGGTGATTTCGAGATTATCGATGACGAGTTTTTTGGCGGGTTCTGTCGTTGGTTCTTCTTCCTCTTTTGGCTCGCCGGTTGGGATAGCCTTTATTATATCACGGAGGTTATTTCCGGTGACGCTTTTTTGTTCGATAACGACATTCAGGCCATCCAGTTTTATTTCTTTTATGTTAACGGTGTCAGTAAGAAGAGAGCGTATACTAACTGCGACCCGAGCATCTCCAAGTTCGAGGAGTTTGTCGTGTTCGTAGCCTGGCGGGTTGTCAATTACAAGATTTTGAAGCCTGAGTTTTCCGCGGAAGATCGAAAGGTCGGCGTCGCCGAGAGTTACGGGGACAGACAAAGCTTTTGTTCCTGCGGTTTCGACCCCAATTTTGACGGCGCTGCCAGCGAAGAGGGTAATAGCTATCACGAGCACGATAACCAGGACCACGACTGCCGAAAGAACAATATAGAGAATTTTAAGTGGCTTTTTCATTTTCTGTTACCCTTTCAAAAAAGCTTGTCAATTTCCATATTCCATCCGGGGCGCTGCACTCCTGCAGGAGAACATCGCAACTATAAGTGGTCTACGGCAGTGAGCCGTATCGAACGACCCCAACAAACGGTCTACAGGGTTTATATTTTCAGGCCGGAGACGTCGCCGCCCTTTTCCTTTAGCTTGTTGTAATAAACCTGGAACCGGTCTTTGAGCGCCGAAACGGACTTGTTCAGGTCATCGATATCGGCCTTTAGCCCTTTTGCCTCACTGCCAAGGGCCTCGGTAAGCGGAATATCCTTAAGCTTTAAGCTGAGCGCCTCGGCTTCCCGCTTTTTGTCCAAGATAGCATCTTTGTAGGCCATTGCCATTGACTTGAGTTTTTCCACGCTCATCTGTTCGGCCTCAGCCTTAACGTCACTTAGAGGCTTGTCCTCATCGGCCTTGGCACCACATCCGGCCAGCAGCAACAAGCACAGGACCGGCAGGAAATAAAAAGTGATGTTTCTTAGGTTCTTCATTTCGTAATCCTCCTGAAAAACCATATCATTTTTTCCTCGCACATATTATGCGCCAACGACATTGTAAGGTCTGCAGCAAGTCAAGTAAATATAATATTATGGTCAAATACTCTGTCGAGTTATTTTTGCGCCGACGGGATTTAGTCTTTGCTCGATTTTCTCGTAGCCCCGGTCGATGTGATAGACCCGGTTGACGGTTGTGGTTCCGTCGGCAGCGAGAGCGGCGAGGACCAGTGCGGCCGAGGCCCTGAGGTCGGAGGCCATGACGGGGGCGGCAATCAATCTTTCTACGCCGGCTACGATTACGGTAGAGCCTTCTTTTCGGAGATTTGCGGCCATTCGAGTCAATTCGGCGACGTGCATGAATCTATCGGGGAAAATCTTTTCAATTATGATACTATTTCCCTTTGTAAGGGCCAAAAGTGCCATAAACTGGGCCTGCAAATCAGTGGGGAAGCCTGGAAAGGGCTGTGTGGTGATTTCAGCGGTTTTTAATGGCCCGGTCCGTGCGACGACACAGCCGCTATCGGCGGATTCGACGGTTACGCCGATGCTTCTTAACTTATCAACGACGGCCATCATATCGGTGAGGCGACAGTTGTTTATCTGCAGTCGGCCTTTGGTTATGGCGGCGGCGGCCATAAAAGTTCCGGCCTCGATTCTGTCAGGGATTACGGTATGTTGGAATGGCTCTAAGTGTTTGACCCCTTCGATAGTCAATCGAGGTGAGCCAATACCATTTATTTTTGCACCCATCTTATTAAGGCAGTTTGCCAAGTCGACAATTTCGGGCTCGCAGGCGGCGGACTCGATGACAGTCCGGCCCTTTGCGAGAGTTGCCGCCATAAGGACATTTACAGTACCGAGGACGGTCGAGCCAAAGGGTCCGCCAAGAAAGACCTCTTTGCCCTCCAATCCCCGTGGCGCTTCGGCGACGATGTACCCGTTTTTAAGATTTACCCTGGCGCCGAGTTCTCGGAGTCCTCTCAGATGGATGTCGACGGGCCTGTAACCGATGGCACAGCCTCCGGGCATTGAGACCTTTGCCCTTCGGCAGCGTGCAAGCAGCGGGCCGAGAATGCAAATGCCGGCCCGCATCCTTCGGACGATTTCATATTCACCCACCGGATTATCAATTACTGTCGAATCTATGCACAAATCACCGTTTTGACTTCTGGTGAGCTCACAACCCAATCGCTTGAGCAACTGGCCACAGACGGAGATGTCGGAGAGATGAGGGGCCGCTTTTAAGACGGATTTTCCGGGCGCCAAGATAGCGGCGGCCATTATGGGCAAGGAGGCGTTTTTTGAGCCGTTGACGGTGACAGTGCCGGAAAGGCGAACCGGTCCTTCGATGCGGAATACGTCCATAATCGATTTTCCTTGAAAATACGCAAATAATGTAATACAAGAGTGGCTGGATTTCAAGGCTGGGAAGTATATATATCGATGAATATTCTTGAGATTTTCGAATGGCTGGCTGATTCTATAAGCGCAGCGGACATTGTTATCTGCACGGCGGGCACGGCGTTATTTGCCATTTGGCTGGTTAAGACATCCTTTGGCAGAGAGGCACTGGCGGATTCATCGCCTCGTCGAAACAACATGCCGCTACATCTTCCATTTGTTCCACTTTTTATTTGGTTTGCAATCGTCGGGATCGGAGCATTATTGACAATGGAACTTCTCGATGATTTAGAGGAGTGGCAAGGCGCTGTTGTTGATAGTGTTATCGTCTGTGTCGGTGCGGCGGCGGCAATGGTGGTGATTATTCTACTGGCCAGGTCCCACTTTGCGCGGCGATTAAAAGGATTCGGGCTGAATGTAAGGACAGTCCCCAAGGATATCTTGGCTGCTCCGGTTACGCTTTTGGCCGCCTGGCCTTTTGTAACAGGGGCTATTTTTTTGACGATGTTTTTTGGGTCGCTTGTCAAGGGGCGGGGATTTGAAATTGAGCAACATGAAACGCTGAAGCTGATAGGAGCACACGGGCAACTGCCATTGCGAATATTGATTGTTATTGTTGCAGTTGTTATGGCGCCTCTGCTTGAAGAGATGCTTTTTCGGGGCATGTTTCAGACGGCGATACGGTCTTTTTTAGCTGAAAGCCGGTTTGGCAAGAGACTCAGAAACAGTTGGGCTGTTCCATGGCTGTCAATTCTCATAGCATCGGGTCTATTCGCGACTGTGCACGCGTATGCGGGGCACTGGCCGGCGCTATTTGTTCTGGGGGTTTGTATGGGTTACGCTTATGAACGAAGCGGCTCATTATTCAGGTCTATTTTTATCCACTCGCTTTTTAACGCCACCAGTGTAATAGCGGCTTTTCATCAGTAGTGTGTGTCTGGGACTGAGCTTACCACTGGTCTGTACGGAAGGGAGAGGCGGGGAGGCCCTCTTTGTTGATCAGGTTTGGTGCAGCCTCCTGGTGCCAGGCGAATCGGACGGCGAGCGGCTCTGTGACTTTATCGCTCCAGACAAGGACGGAGCTGGCGGAGATTTCGGCGTTGGCCTTGTAGAATTTTTGGTCGGGGCCTGCGATTTCGAACCAGGTGAGCGGTTTGCCATCACTTGAAGTCAGGCCGGAGCCGACATGGTCGAATGCAATGCGGATAGTCGTGCCCTGTATGAACATAGATTTATAGAGGGGGCCGGAGTAAACCAGGTCGGTGCGGCCGTAGGTTTTGACCAAGGCCCAGAGCGCAAGGCGCTTGCCGACATCCTGTTTATTATGGGGATGGATATCATCAAGCTCGGTGATATCGGTTGTCACGGCCATTCCGGTGTTGGGTATTGACAGGCTTTTAAGCTGGGCCTGCCAGATTTCGGGCAGAGAAGTAGGCGTTACATCCTTACTCGGCCAATTCTCATAACGGAACGGCGCCAACTGCACGAAATAAAAAGGGAAGTCGCCCTGGTTCCAGAGTTTTCGCCAGCCGCCGATTAGGGCCTTCATTTTCTTATGATACAGCATTCCGTCGGAGAGGTTGGATTCGCCCTGGTACCAGATGGCACCGCGAATGGCAAATGGGATGAGTGGGTGTATCATGCCGTTATAGAGACCCGTCGGCCGCCATGGATAATCGTAAGGCTCATTTTTGGTAAACGGGTGATGAGGATAATCGGGCAGTCCAGGAGGGATGCGGCCGTCGTCGGCCATGCTCTTGCGAGCTATAGGTATCCATGCTTCGAGCTCATCGAGTGTCCTTGTAAATACTTCGCGGTAGTCGCTATTGGTCTGTTCGATTTCGGTTAGGATGTGAGTCAGCTTTGGGACCATTGCGAAACCGGCGGGCGGTGTCCAGGGTTCAACGTATGAGCCACCCCAGGAGGCGTCGATAAGTCCGACGGGGACGTTGAGCTGGTTATGAATTTCGCGGCCGAAGAAGTAGGCGACGGCAGAGAAGCCTCCCCAGCCGCCGGAAGAAATATTATTTGGACTGCATATGCGCCATTCGGTATCGACGTCGGCTTCGGTTTGGCCGGAGGGTCTGTTGGGGACGTCGAACAGTCGGATTTGGGGGTAGTCAGCTGCGGCGATTTCCTCTTTGCCATTAGCTACGACGCCAACGCCCATCGCCATATTGGACTGGCCGGAACAGAGCCAGACCTCGCCTACCAGAATATTCGCAAGCACGATTGTGTTGGAGGCACTTACAGTCATTTTGTAGGGCCCGGGTGCTTTTATCGCGGGCAGCTTGAGCATCCAGTTGCCCTTTTCATCAGCTGTTGTATTTGCCTGGTGGTCTGCAAATTTGACTGTGACGTGTTCGCCGGGGTCGGCCCAGCCCCAGATTGGTATCGGCATTTTGCGCTGCACGACCATTCGTGAGCCGATGACGTGTGGGAGCTTGACATCGGCCAACGCAAGCGTGGTCGCAATAGATAGAAATGCAAACAGTGCCAGGACTGTTTTGGGAACCGAACGGCTGAATGGTTTCATTTTTGTTCCTTCTCTGGTAGCTATAAGTAGATATCTTCTTGTTCTGGGTTACTTGATTCCGAGGACGTCGGTCATTGAGTAGAGGCCGGTTTTTTTGTCGGTGAGCCACTGTGCGGTGCGCAAGGCGCCTCGTGCGAAGGTGTCTCTGGTGTGTGCGGTGTGGCTTAAGGTTACGGTTTCGCCAAGGGTGCTGAAGATGACTTCGTGTCGGCCGGTGATATCGCCTGCGCGGACTGCGTGTACGCCGATGGTTCCTTTTTTTCTGGCTTCGTCTTTGCCAGCCCTTCCAGGCACAAGAGCATCGGGGAATTTTTTGCCGGCAGTCTTACAGATGTTCGCAGCCAAGGTCAGGGCTGAACCGCTAGGGGCATCCTTCTTGAAGCGGTGGTGCTGTTCGACTATTTCAATGTCGTAGTCGTCGCCGAGCATTGCCGCTACTTTACCGACCTGTGTGAATAAAAGGTTCATTCCGACGCTCATATTTGTTGCATATACAATGGGGACTTTTTCAGAGGCGGTTTTTATCTTTTCACGCTGCTTGTCGCTGAGGCCGGTGGTACCCAGGACAAGGGCGACACCATTTTCGGCGCAGTGGTCGATGCTGCTATCCGCGGCGGCGGGCTGGGAGAAATCGATTACCACATGGGCGCCAGCGGGATAGGTACTGTCGAGTTTTACATTTATTGGCGCTGCGGAGGCCACAAAGCCTGCGTCTTTGCCGATGTCGGGATGGTCGGGTTTTTCGACGGCACCTACAATATCGAAGAGGCCGTCTTCGAGGGCCAATACAAGGATTCGTTTTCCCATTCGGCCGGCGGCACCGACGACTATGAGTTTAGGTTTCATTTGATGCTCCTTTGAGTTCCTGGCGCGTAAATAATCCACAAAATATATCCGCCTGAGCACATCTTTACAAGCTTAAAGATTATAGGCTTGATTATTTCAGGCAAGGGATATAGAATGACGGCCAATTCAGTAGGATAATGATAGTAGTCCTTTCT
The DNA here is from genome assembly GCA_964513655.1 of uncultured Pirellulales bacterium. Classification (GTDB taxonomy): domain Bacteria; phylum Planctomycetota; class Phycisphaerae; order Sedimentisphaerales; family Anaerobacaceae. Next base: position 28,303 of record CAZENQ010000001.1, read on the forward strand.
GAGATATGTATTTGCGGAAAAGGACAGGGTATTACGAAGGAGGTATCTTTATGAATCGACGGGGATTTCTGGCCTCTGGTTTAGCGGCCGGGGCGATGGCGATTTCTATGTCAGCCAAGGGCGGAGCAATGGCACAATCATTAGCCAAGAACAAATTCAAGCTCAAGTACGCGCCGCATTTCGGGATGTTTGAGGCACACGCGGGCGACGATGCGGTTGATGAGTTGAAGTTTATGGCGGACGTTGGTTTTACGGCTTTAGAAGATAACGGGATGATGGGGCGGCCGAGGAAGGAACAAGAAAGAATAGCGCAGGCGATGAGCCAATTAGGCATGACCATGGGAGTCTTTGTCGCTTATGGTGAGTTCGGCAAGAGGACCTTTGTGAGGCGACACAAATCGATACGTAAGATGCTGGTAAAGAGGTTCCAGACTGCGGTTGAAGTTGCCAAGAGGGTCAACGCCAAATGGTGCACGGTGGTACCGGGGGCGTACGACAACGCGACGGAGTGGGACTATCAAACAGCAAACTGCATAGAGAATCTAAAGCACTGCGCGGAGGTCTGTGAGCCAGCGGGGCTGGTGATCGTTCTTGAGCCGCTAAACGCATGGCGCGACCATCCGGGGCTTTTCCTTACGAAGGTTCCGCAGGCGTATCAGATTTGCCGGGCGGTTGGCAGCCCATCGTGCAAGATACTGGACGATTTATATCACCAGCAGATAACCGAGGGGAACCTGATTCCAAACATCGATATGGCGTGGGAGGAGATTGCGTATTTTCAGGTAGGTGACAACCCGGGGCGGATGGAACCGACGACGGGAGAGATTAATTACAGGAACATCTTCAAGCATCTTTATAACAAAGGGTACAAAGGTATCGTAGGTATGGAGCACGGCAAGAGCAAGCGCGGCAAAGAGGGCGAAAAGGCACTGATAGAGGCGTACCGCGCTTGCGATGATTTTTAGTCCGTGTGCTTTTGTAAGTAATTTTCCAAACGTTTTAGAGTAGTCGAAAGGAAGTATCGATGAAAAAGAGAGCAAGTAGAAAGACAAATGAAGTCTCCCGGCGAGGTTTCATCAAGGCAACCGCTGTGGTAGGTATGGCGGCAGTATTAGGTGGTCAGGAACGGCTCTTTGCCGCAGGTTCCGACAAAATTCGAGTTGGCCTTATAGGCTGCGGCGGCCAGGGCACGCGAGATACAATAAGCTGCTTAAGTTCATCTGAAAATGTTGAGCTTGTGGCAATGGGCGATCTGTTCGAGGACCGGGTGAACCAGTCGCTTGCGAAGCTGAGCAGAGAGGTGGACGACAAGGTATCGGTGACCGAGGATAATTGTTTTGCGGGTTTTGACGCTTATAAGAAGGTGATTGCGAGTGATGTGGATATGGTGTTGGTGATAACGCCGCCGCACTTTCACCCGGAACATGTAAAGGCCGCGATAGAAGCGGGCAAGCATGTTTTTATGGAAAAACCCGGCGCGGCGGACCCTGCGGGCGTTCGTTCACTCATCGCCATATCAGAATTAGCAGAGCAGAAGAAGTTGTCGATTGTGGCGGGTACGCAGCGTCGGCACGAGGCACACTATATCGAGATTATGAAGCGAGTTCGGCGCGGGGACATAGGCGAAATCATAGGCGGACAGGTCTACTGGAACGGCAGTGATATGGTGGGGTACTGGAAATACTATGAGAAAGGCGGGCTGAGCGATATGGAATGGCAGTGTCGTAACTGGCCATGGTTCACGTGGCTTGGTGGCGACCATATCGTCGAGCAGCACGTTCACAACATCGACGTCATGCACTGGGCAATGGGCTCGCATCCGGTACAGGTGATGGGTATGGGGGGCAGAGCTGTGCGAAAGGAGGGCAATATTTTCGACCACTTCGCAATCGAGTATGAATTCGCCAACGGTGTGCGGATTTCAGGCATGTGCAGGCAGATAAACGGCTGCCACAGCCGCGTTGGGGAAAGATTCGTAGGGACCAAAGGCATCGCTCACGGGCACGGCAAAATTGAGGGACAGAAGCCCTACGAATATCCCGGTGAATCGCCCAATCCATATGAACAGGAAATGGCGGATTTAATCGCCAGCATTCGTAATGGCAAACCCATAAACGAGGGCCGACAGGTCGCGGAAAGTACAATGAGTGCGATTATGGGCCGGATGAGCGCATATACCGGCCGGGCACTGAAATGGGACTGGGCAATGAACGCTTCGAAACTCGACTATACTCCGCCAAGCTATGACTTCGATATTGATTTTCCGGCAAGGCCGGTAGCAGTGCCGGGCAAGACGCAATTGATTTAAACTGCAAACCACGAAAGGTAACTACAAATGAAAAAGAAAAAGGATAAAAAAATCACTAAAACTTCACGGAGAGATTTTATCAGGGCATCGGCGGCGGTAGGTGTGGCGGCGGTATTAGGCGGTCAGGAACGACTCTTTGCCGCAGGTTCCGACAAGATTCGAGTTGGCCTTATAGGCTGCGGCGGCCAGGGCACGCGAGATACAATAAGCTGCTTAAGTTCATCTGAAAATGTTGAGCTTGTGGCAATGGGCGACCTTTTCAGGGACCGTTTAAACGAGTCGCTGGAAAAGCTCAGAGGCGAAGAAATATCCGACAAGGTAAACGTACCGCCGGACAGGCGTTTTGTTGGCTTTGATGCTTATAAAAAAGTGATTGCAAGCGACGTGGATATGGTGCTGGTGGTAACGCCGCCGCACTTTCACCCGCAGCAGGTGAAAGCGGCTATCGAGGCGGGCAAGCACGTATTTATGGAAAAACCTGCTGCGGTGGACCCTGCGGGTGTTCGTTCACTCATCGCCACATCAGAATTGGCGGAGCAGAAGAAGTTGTCGATTGTGGCCGGTACACAACGTCGGCATAATGCAAGCCATCTTGAGATTATGAAGCGAATTCATAGGGGAGATATCGGTGAAATCGTAGCGGCACAGTGCTATTACAACATCGGCAAAATGGTGGGATATTGGAAATACTATGAGCGAGAGGGCTTATCTGATATGGAATGGCAGCTGCGTAACTGGCCCTGGTTTACCTGGCTAAGCGGCGACCATATCGTAGAGCAGCATGTTCACAACCTCGACATTATTAACTGGGCGCTTCAGGCACACCCCGTGCAGGCAATGGGTATGGGCGGCCGAGAGGTGCGAAAGCTCGGCAATATCTTCGACCACTTTGCGGTCGAGTACGAGTATCCCAATGGCGTGCGGGTATTAAGTATGTGCCGGCAAATAGAAGGTTGCAGTATTCGGGAAGGCGAAAGAATAGTCGGCACCAAAGGCATAGCGCACGGCAGCGGTGTTATCGAGGGGCAAAATCCCTACAAATTTGAAGGTGAATCCCCCGACGCATATGAACAGGAACAGGCCGACCTGATTGCAAGTATTCGCCAGGGCAAACCTCTCAACCACGGGCGGCGACTCGCAGAAAGTACGATGACTGCGATAATAGGCCGGATGAGCGCATACACAGGGCGGGCCCTTAAATGGGACTGGGCAATGAACGCTTCGAAACTCGACTATACGCCACCAAACTATGACTTCGACATTGATTTTCCGGCAAGGCCGGTAGCAGTGCCGGGCAAGACAAAACTGGTTTAAACAGACATATCTAAAGGAACCACTTATGAAAAACAAAGCAAACGAAAAAACAAAAAAGATGTCTCGAAGGGATTTTGTGAAGGCATCTGCAGCAGCCGGCATAGCGGTAACTTTGGCGGGCAGGGAACGTTTATTTGCTGCAGGCTCGGACAAGCTGCGCGTCGGCGTTATAGGCTGCGGCTGGCGCGGCACGGGGGCAGCAGCGGACTGCGTCAATGCCGCAGACAATGTGGAAGTCGTGGCGATGGGTGATTTGTTCCAAGACCAGCTGGACTGGTCGCTTGCAAGGCTGAGCAGAGAAGTAGACGAGAAGGTATCAGTGACTGAAGATACCAGCTTTGTCGGCTTCGACGCATACAAGAAAGTTATCGCTTGCAATATAGATATGGTCATCTTGGGGACGGCGCCACACTTTAGGTCTGAGCACTTAAAGGCAGCTGTGGAGGCCGGCAAACATGTATTTATGGAAAAGCCGGTGGCAGTGGACCCCGCAGGTATTCGCTCGGTCATAGCGTCATCGGAATTGGCCGAGCAAACGGGGCTGGCAATCGTAACCGGCACCCAGCGCAGGCACCAAGACCACTACCTTGAAATAATGAAGAGAATACACAATGGCGATATCGGTGAAATTCGCTCGGCCCAGTGCTACTGGAACATGGGCGCGTTATGGATCGAAAGGGCGCAAGAGAACCTGCAGAAGAAAAAGGCCCTCGGCTGGTCGGATATGGAATGGCAGTGCCGCAACTGGTTGTTTCTGACGTGGCTGAGCGGCGACCACATAGTCGAGCAGCACGTTCACAATCTGGACATTATTAACTGGGCGATAGGAGCACATCCGGTTCAGGCAATGGGCATGGGTGGTCGAGAAGTACGCACAGGACCGGAGTACGGTAATGTATTTGATCATTTTGCTATCGAATACGAGTATCCGAATGGTGTTCGGGTGCTGAGTATGTGCCGACAAACTGACGGCTGTCATGACATCGTAGCCGAGCGTGTGGTCGGAACAACCGGCAAAGTATACACAGATGGAAGCATCGGGCGCATCGAGGGCCAGAACCCCTACGAATATGAGGGTGAATCGCCCAACCCGTACGTCCAGGAACACGCTGATTTAATTGCGAGCATTCGTGAGGGCAAACCGCTCAACGAAGGCAAGAGAATTGCGGAAAGCACGATGACGGCGATTATGGGACGGATGAGCGCGTATACCGGCCGGGCGCTTAAGTGGGACTGGGCAATGAAGGCCTCAAAGCTGGACCTTTCGCCGCCTGCATATGAGTTTGGCGATTTACCAGTCAGGCCCGTGGCAGTTCCGGGAAAGACGCAACTGATTTGACGGCTTTAATCCGCGGTTTAGGCTTGGTTGGTGACTTTTTAAGTATTTGCAAGAAATACGTCGATAAAAATACGGCGCATAACGAACAATGCACCCGTGTTTTATTATATTTAGAATAGAGGTGTAATATGGCTAAAAGTGTAATGACAGTTCTGATTTTGGCTGGTGTAAGCCTAGGTTTGGTATTTACTGGCGGCTGTGAAAGCGATGCCCAAACAGGTGCTGCTGTTGGAGCGCTGGCCGGTGCCGGTATCGGGCAGTTAGCAGGCGGCGATACAGAATCGACACTGATTGGAGCGGCCATAGGCGGCGGTGCCGGCTATATGATAGGCAACGAACAAGACAAGAAAAAGGCCGCTGGCGACAGAGACAAACTCCGCGAGGAAATGAACACGGTCATGGTGAAAGTCACCAACAGCAATGGCTCTATTATTCAGGTGCCGCTCAAGAAACAAGGCATCGGCTACGTCGGTCCAAGAGGCGAGTACTATAACAACCTGCCGACCGAAGACCAGCTAAGGCCGGTATACGGCTTTTAGAAGCCAAGCCCAAGAACAGTTACCAGTCGAATGCCTAACCCTTTTGCCGGTGAGGTAGGGCAGGGGATTTGAACACCGGATAGTAAAAAAGGCAAAGGAAGATTATACACTTTCTTTTCCCTTTTTATTGAAGGAGCGTACGAATGAATTTGCGTCAGGTGGGATTATATATAACGCCCGCGTAGCCAGGCTGTTTTTGCGGCGGACTTGGCCATTTCAGTTCATCAAACAAAAATTCACTTGCCTGCCGTATCATAACAGCGGGCATACACGGGAACATCTCAAGTGACCCAACTACATCATTGTCATACTTGTTTAAGGTATCCAACAAATAATCCCAATTCTCACGTGGTATACCGCCCTTCAGGCCTGGCGGTTCGTGGTCATCACACTGGCCGTAGTTATCGGTGAGGTGGAGATGAGCAACTCTTTCAGCTAACTCATCCACATATTGTCTGAAGGTAAATACGGGGTCCAGATTGGCATAGCCGGTGTCGAGGCAATACGCAAGAGAGGGAAATTTTTCACCGAGCCGCTTAAGTGTCTGGAGGCGGCCGGTTTCGAGGCACAATCTGACCTTATTGCTCTCGGCCATTTTGATGACCTCGGCGGCAAACTCGCCGGCATCAGCCTCAGGACCATCGGGAATACGCAAACCTGGCAAATCGGTCACGATATTTGCATCAAGGAGTTTGGCACACTCGATTTGCTCATTCCACTGCTCCAAAGTTGTTCCATCATTGCGAGAACGCATTGAGACCAGCATTCCACCGGTGGCGGCGACGAGTCTGGACCAATTACGCTTCTCGTAGCGGCACTCGTTCTGGCCTTTTATGTTAGGCCATAACTCCACGCCAAAGCCGAGCGACCTTAAGTACTGGCACTCCTGCTCGAAAGAAAGGTGGTTCTCTCGCCACCAGAAGACCATCGTGGAAACAACATATCTAATTCGCATTACGGCATCTCCATAACCGGCCCATAAAATGCGTTCTTTTACCTAAGTGTACTATCGAATGAAAGGGAATAAGGCTTAAACGTTTCATAAAAATGGTGATGTTTTTTGGGTGAGTAACGTTGCCTTAACGAAAAAAGAGTTTCACGACAATACCATTTCGTCCGATAATAAATATGAACTTATCGCTATCAAGGCGGCAGAAAGCGGTATAATTGCGGGAAATTTCTGTTGCAAAAGCTACCGAAATCATTAAGATGAGTCTTTTTGGGAAGACTGTAGCTATGAAAAAAGACATACATCCAAAATACGACAAGGTAGTGATTCACTGCGGCTGCGGCAATACATTCGAGACGCGCAGTACGGTAAAAGAAATCCACGCGGAGATATGCTCGATGTGCCACCCGTTCTATACGGGCAAGCAGAAATATGTGGATACCGCAGGCAGAATAGAGCGGTTCCAAAAGAAATACGGCAAAGACTACATCAAGAAGACCAAAAAAGACCAGCAGCAGTAGGTGATTTTTGAGTTTTTGAACGGGCTCTGACCCCGGTGGCGCCGGGATTAGAGCCTTTTGCCCTTTTGGGATAATGTAAACAAACGGGACGTCTTCAGCGTAATTTTTTGGCACATATATTTTCTTTTAGAGGGCCGTATCGATGGCCGAACAAAGAGACCCACTTTTGGACAAACTGGACGAACTCGAAGCTCGCTTCTATGAAATCGAAAAGCAGCTTTCCGAGCCGGCTGTTGCGAGTGACTCCGCCCGGCTGATAGCACTATCCAAAGAGCAGGGCAAGTTGAAAACAATCGTTACAAAATACCGCGAATACAAAAAGGCCACAGCCGGCATAGAAGATGCCGAAGAGGTCCTCAAAGACAGCAGCATAGATGAGGATTTCAGGGCGTTGGCGAACGAAGAGATGAGCCAGCTTGAGAACAAGAAGGCCAGCCTGCTTGAGGAGATGCAAAATATTCTGATAATGGCCGATGAGATGGGCATCGACTCGGTGATTGTTGAAATCCGTGCGGGTACGGGCGGCGAGGAGGCAGCTTTGTTCGCGCGGGACTTGTACAACATGTATACAAGGTACGCCGAGGGACGAAAGTGGAAGGTCGAGCAGCTAGACTTTAGCACTACGGAGATGGGCGGCTTTCGTGAAATTATATTCGGCGTCAAGGGTGAGGGTGTATGGTCGGAGTTAGGCTATGAGGGCGGTGGTCACCGCGTTCAGCGCGTTCCGGAAACCGAATCACAGGGCAGAATTCATACATCGGCTGCAACGGTGGCGGTACTGGCTGAGCCGGAAGAAGTGGACGTTCAGATAAATCCCGAGGATGTTGTGGAACATGTCAGCAGGTCAAGCGGGCCGGGCGGGCAAAACGTCAACAAGGTCAGCAGCGCCATAAAACTCGAACATATCCCAACGGGAATTACAGTCAGTATGCAGGAAGAACAAAGCCAGCACAAAAATCGGGCGAAGGCCTGGCGGATTTTAAGAAGCAGGCTCTACGAACATCATCAGAGCGCAAAAAGGGCAGAGCGGGACTCACAGCGAAAAAGTATGATTGGATCGGGCGACAGGAGTCAGAAAATCAGGACATATAACTTCCCTCAGAACCGCCTGACCGACCACAGAATCAATGTTTCGCTTTACAGCCTGGACAAGGTAATGGCTGGTGACATGAATGAGCTAATTGTGGCTCTGAAAGAATACGACAGAGAGCAGAGACTTAAAAACCTTTGAGTCGTGCATCGTGTTCAGGGACCTGTGACCAGAAGGAGATGTGAGATACAGGATGATTGTCGTTGTTACGGGAACGGTGGGCGTTGACAAGAAGAGTTATCTTCAAGAAGTATGTCATTACGCCGCTAACAGAGGCAAAGAGATGTTTTTATGCAATGTCGGCGATATGATGTACGCCGAGGCGCCTGATATCACGGCCGGCAAGATCCTCGATGTGCCAATGAAACGGCTGAATTCACTTCGCCGCAGCGTTTTTAAAGACATCATCGCAAAGGCCGAAGAGGCTCAGAATCTAATTGTTAATACTCACGCAACTTTTCGCTGGCGGCACGGTTTGTTTCCGGCGGTGGACTTCGACCAAATGCGGGAACTTGCCGCAGACATGTACATCTGCCTAATCGATGGTGTCATCGCCGTGCACAGACGGCTCTGCGACGAGCACGCCACGGAACACACGCTTAAAGATTTGATTGTCTGGCGGGAGGAAGAAATCATCGGGACAGAAATGCTCTGCAAAGGCATCGACGAGAAGATTGCCTTTTACTGCCTGGCCCGCGGCAGCATAGAGGAAACTATCGAGACTTTTTACAGACTTGTTTTTGAAGGTGGAGGTAAAAAGGCGTATTTAAGTTTCCCGATGACCAACATTGACGACGTGGAAAGTGTTAAGGATGAAATCGACGAGTTCAGGCGATTAATGAAGCGATTTTTTACATGCTTTGACCCGGGCGATCTGGAGGAATCATATCTGCCGCACAAGGCCAGTGAAGCCGTTCGGAGTGGTCAGGATTTTGTGGAGGTGACGGCAGTGGGGCAGACGATGCGGGTGGATTTGCAGGAAGTTCAGCAAATCGAACGTGACATCAACAGCCAAATATACGCACGCGATTTTCTGCTGATTGACCAGTCAGACATGATAATAAGCCTCATTCCAACTTTGGCGGATGGGCGGGCGGCAATATCCAGCGGAGTTGAAAGAGAGCTCCAGCACGCCCATGAGGCAGCAAAAGAAGTATATGTCATCTGGACGGCAAAACAAAGGCCTTCAGTATTTGTCACTCAAACAACAACAGAAGTTTTTGCCGACGCAAACGGCGCACTAAAATTCTTCCAGAAAAACGGATACATAAAAAAGTGACAATCGTAAACGAAAAGGAATTGGCGGGATGTATTGACCATACGCTGCTTAGTGCCACCGCGACGAGTGAGCAAATCAGGAAGTTATGTGAGGAGGCGAAAAGCCACGGCTTTGCCGCGGTATCGATTAATCCACGATGGGTGGCTTTGGCGGCGGAGTTATTACATGGGAGCAAGGTCGCGGCAGGTAGTGTAGTTAGTCTGCCATTTGGGGCCGATTCGACAAAAATAAAGGTCGCGCAGGCGAAAGAGGCTATCTTTGCCGGTGCGGATGAGCTTGATATGGTGGCAGATTTGGCGGCGATAATCGAGGGGGATTCGAAATATCTGTCGAATCAGCTTCAGGCGGTGCGGAAGGTCTGTCATTCGATGAGGCCGAAGGTCTTATTGAAAGTGATAATCGAATCGGCGGCCCTTACTAAAGAGCAAAAGATATTTGCCTGCCAGACAGCGGATAAATGCGGGGTCGATTTCGTAAAGACGAGTACAGGATTTAACCCGGCAGGCGGAGCGACTCTCGAAGATGTAAAACTGATGAAAGAGGCTGCGCCAAATTGCAGAGTGAAAGCGGCCGGTGGAATAAGCACAGCAAAACAGGCACTCGAAATGTTAGAGGCGGGAGCAGAGAGAATCGGTACCTCAACGGGCGTGGAGATTATAAATGAGTTCAGGGCGGGACAACTACAATGACAATACCCACGGTTGCAGCAAACAACAGATGCGTTCTTTGCAAACCACACTATAAAAAGATTCGCGCTGCTGTAAGTTTACCGGCCCTGAGCGAGACATTTGCCAGGCTAAAGCATGCATCAATTCTTGGCGGCAACCCATCTAAAAAGGAGACGGACAGATTCAGTTACTGGGCGTGCGAGCCGAAAGAGGTGTTTGAATTCCAAACCGGTCAGGAAGGGCCGTTTGTAAAACTCCAATATGCTCTGGCTACATACAGGCTTGAAGAAAATCTTACTTACGACTTGCCGAAGGGGATGTTTTGCGGGGGATGGATAGGCTATTTCAGTTACGAGCTCGGCCGGTACATTGAGCGATTACCTGAGACGACGATAGATGACTTGGGGATGCCATTGATTCGGCTGTGTTTCTATGACAGGTTTATTGCCTATGACCATAGTACGGGCAAGTTCTGGCTAATCGCCTTACAACTGACGGATGATACTGAAACACCAGAAGACAAGTTAGCGGGTCTCGAACGGCTATTAGCAAAATCCGAAAATGTCTCTGTGAAGGAACCTATCCCTGCTGATATCGAGAATGTTGATTTTTCGCAAATCCGCTGCAATATGGACAAGGCTTATTACGTCAAGATGTTCGAGAAGATAAAACGCTATATCTACGATGGGGACGTTTATCAGATTAACTTTTCGCAGCGGTTTGAATGTGATTACAGCGCCCGTCCTATAGAGTTGTTTGGCTGGCAAAACTATTACAATCCAAGTCCTTACGCAACGTATATCGACGGCGGTGATTTTCATATCGTGAGCGCCTCGCCAGAGATGTTCATAACAGTTACTAATGGTGTTATCAGCACCAAGCCGATAAAGGGCACGCGGCCAAGAGTGAATGAATCGGCAAATTCGCAGGCCAAACAAGTAAATGAGAAGAATTTCGAGCAGTTAATCAACAGCGAAAAAGAGCAGGCAGAACTGAATATGATAATCGATTTGGAGCGAAACGACCTTGCGAGAATCTGCAAGGCCGGGACAAGACATATCTCTCAATCGCGAACGATAGAGAGCTACCCGACGGTCTTTCACGCGGTGGCGACCGTAGCCGGAGAGCTTCGAGATGAAACTACGTTTTGCGACGTTCTAAAAGCGGTCTTTCCGGGCGGGTCTATAACAGGTGCTCCCAAAATCCGCTCAATGGAGATTATTGATGAAACTGAGCCTACGGCCAGAGGGGTCTATACGGGCAGCATCGGCTTTATCGGTATCGACGGAAGCGTGCACTTGAATATAGCCATCCGAACGATTATTATCAAAGACCAAAAGGCCTACGCCCAGACAGGCGGCGGGATAGTCGCGGATTCGGAGCCAGAGGCAGAATGGCAAGAGACAATAACAAAGGCGAGGGCGTTACTGGCAGGGATAACGGCAACGCAAAAAGCCCCGTAAACACGAGCGAAGAAAAGCCTAAGTTTGAAGAAGGGCTTTTGGCGGAGCTTATATTCAGGACAAGTGATATAAGCCAGTTGGCAAAATGGCCATTACTTGTTTTGGCCTTTATATGCTGGTCGTGCGCGGCAGTAACCTGGTATGCAAAGGAAGATTGGCCCCGTTTTTTTGACAAGGAGGACACGAGTTATCTGACGGGTTTCCTGTCGCTGACAGCGAAGCTGGTTGTTTTTTTGAAGTTTGGTTTAGTTATATGCCTTATTATTGTTTTGGCAAGTTTGGTTTTATTTATGTTCCTCTTTTTTAAGAGCCGCACCTCAAGAATGCTGACCGAGGCCGTTAACGTGCTTCTATCAAATTCATTCTTCTTTGGCGTCTCATTGATATTTGTACTTCTTGCCACCGTCGGCAGACGCGAAGCGGCCGGGCGAATAGCAAACACAGGAGCTCAAAAGATACAATGCACTACGAATTTAAAGAAGCTTGGCCGCACACTAATTTATTATGCGAAGCAGAATTACCACCACTATCCGTCGCCTGACAGATGGTGTGACCTTCTCATAGAGCATACTTGGGTGACAGCAGAAGACCTTCAGTGCGCGGGGGCGGCTAAAGGGCGGTGTCACTATGCGCTTAATCCGAATGCCGAGCCGATTTCAAGATATGAGAATTTTGACAATTACCTCGAAAGTTACTATTATGACAAGAAGCGACGGACAGATGTGGATGAGCTTAGGCTTTGGCATCCCACTTACCGTGCTGAACGTTCAAATAAAAGGGGCGTGTTGCCCAAACTTGTGCTTCTATTCGAAACGAGGGACGGGTGGAACCAATTTGGCGAGGATGAACTGTTGACCACGGAAAATCATGAAGGGAGAGGGTGCAATATTTTGTTCAATGATGGGCGTGTGCAATTTGTACCGAGGGAGCGTCTTGGGGACTTGAGGTGGAAGGTTGAGGAAGGCGATAGTGTTCGAGAAGATGTTTCTGAATGACAAGTTGGTAGATATTGACAAGGCCGGGGTGTCGGTTACGGACAGCGGGTTCTTGTACGGGGCCGGTCTGTTTGAGACGATGCGAAGCTGCAACGGCGTTGTTTTTTCACTAAAAGACCATTTAGACAGGCTGTTTTTCAGCGCCAGGGCACTGTCGATACAGACTTATGACAAAAAATATATCCTTGACGCGATTTACAAGGTTCTGAAGGCCAATAAATTAGCCGATGCACGCCTGCGGCTGACAATGACCAACGGCCCAATGTCCGTATCAGAAGAAGAGCGGAAACCTACGTTGCTTATCACTGCGACGAAACTGCAGCCATATCCGAAGGAATATTATGAGAAAGGCGTGTTAGTGGTACTATCGCCATTTAGGCAAAATACGACTGAGCCGACCTATGGTCATAAGACGACAAGTTATTTTCCGCGGATGATTGCACTTGCCGAGGCACATCGAAAAAGAGCTGCGGAGGCGTTGTGGTTTACGGTGGATAATCGCTTAGCTGAGGGGTGCATAAGTAATGTGTTTCTGGTAAAAGATTCGGTTCTCTATACTCCGCCGATTGAGACGCCGGTTTTGGCAGGGGTTGCGAGAAAGACGGTTTGTCAAATAGCCTTGAAAAATTCCATCAAATTAGTTGAAAAGGACCTTTGCATATCCGATGTGCTGGATGCAGATGAGATTTTCCTGACGAATGTTATTATGCAGATTCTGCCGATAAGCAGTGTAGAGAAGCATACGGTAGGTGACGGCAGGCCCGGTGTGATGACCAAGAAACTGCAAAAAATGTTTGACGAAGCTATCAAGGCCGAGTGCAGGCAAACGAAATGAAGATAAAAGATATAGCCGCAGAAATTGAGAAAATAGCACCGCCTGAGCTGGCGCAAGACTTGGACAACGTAGGACTGCTGATAGGGGACGGGAAGCGCAACGTGAGAAATATTCTGCTGACCATCGACGTTACCGGGGAAGTTGTTGCTGAGGCAAAAAGACTAAAGGCGGATTTGATTGTAAGTTATCATCCCGTTATCTGGGACGGTTTGAAGCAGGTAACGCCTGACGGGCCAGGCGGCGTTGTGTACGATTTGATTCGGTCGGGGATATCGGTTTATTCGATACACACGGCCTTGGATTCTGCTATAGGGGGAGTAAATGACGGTCTGGCAGAGATTGTCGGCATTGTCGATGGTGAGCCAATCGGCGATTACGTCGAGAACCCAGCCAGCGATAACTACAAACTCGTTGTATTTGTCCCGGTCAAAGTTGTGGCCAAGGTATCAAATGCGGTCTTTGCGGCCGGTGCAGGGATTATAGGCAACTACAGTCACTGTGGCTTTACCGCCGAAGGAAAGGGGAACTTTCTGCCTTTGGAAGGCGCCAGGCCGACCATTGGGAAAAAAGGAAAAGTGGAAAAGGTTCCTGAGATAAGATTTGAGACGGTTGTGCCCGCGGAGAAACTGGGTGAGGTTATAGCCGCAATGAAAAAGGTGCATCCGTATGAGAGACCGGCCTTTGATTGTTACAAACTCTACGATAGCCAAAGTAAATTCGGGTTAGGTAGGATCGGTAAGCTGGCCAAGCCGGTCCAGTTAAACAAAATCGTCGAAAAGATTAAAAAACAGACTGGGGCAAAGGCCATCGGGACAATTGGCAGGGGAAAACGCTTAGTAAAAAAAGCGGCTGTTTGCGCCGGCTCGTGCGGGAAAATCATAAATTCGGTCATCGCAGAGAGGTGCGATTTATACGTTACGGGTGAATTAAAACACCACTACGCATTGGCGGCACAAGAGGCAGGCTTGACCTGCATTTGCCTGAGCCATAGTGTTTCGGAACGATTCATACTGAAAAAATTTGCGAAACAGTTGCAAGGCAGGCTTAAGCAAGTAAATATTAAGATAAGCAAGAAAGATGCAGACCCATTTAGATGGAAGGAACTATGACGGAAGAACACGTTGAAGAACAAAACAACTTGTCAGAGACAAAATCGGACGCCGAGCCGACAGTTGAATCGGTTGTTGAGGCGGTTTTGTTTGCCAGTGATGAACCGCTGAGAGAGGGCCGATTAGCCGATACCATTGGAGCCAAGGCAAAGCAAATTCGCCAGCACATCAAAAACCTGAATGAGAAATACGAGGCTAATAACAACGCCTTTAGAATAGAGCAGGTCGCAGGCGGCTATCAAATGCTGACGCTCAGCCCTTACAACCATTGGCTGAAAAAACTTCTTCGAGTGCGCGACGAGGGCAAATTAAGCCCGGCGGCGCTGGAGACACTTGCAATAATTGCGTACAAACAGCCGGTCATCCGAGCTGACATCGAGGTCGTCAGGGGCGTAGCCGCCAGCGAGATGATTCGCAACCTGATGTATAAAGGGCTTGTCAAGATTGTGGGCCGGGCCGAAGTCTTAGGCCGACCCATGCTGTATGGTACCACAAAAAAATTCCTCGAAATCTTCGGCTTAAATTCGCTCAAAGACCTGCCGAAAATCGAAGAGCTTAAGAAGCCGCCCACTTAAAAAAGTTTACTCACTTTGGATTTCGCTATTAAGAGCACGAAATTGCTTCTGAAAAGGACTGTGTGCGACGGACGCTAATTACCCCAATCGTGATTCCTCATCAACAGACTGGGGCAACCGGGGCTGGGTAATCAGCAGGCGCGTTTTTTTGAAAGCATCCGCCGCCTGTCTTGCAGGATTAGTCGCAGCGCCACCTTCCTGCAGTCCACGTGTCAACTCCAAGCCCAGACCGGGCAGTGCACGCTTCGGTATAGTTACCGACACCCATTATGCCGACACCGACACGGTCGGCTCGCGCTTCTACCGTCACTCACTCGACAAGCTAACTGAGTGCGTTGAACTGATGAACGAACAAAGAGTTGATTTTCTTGTAGAGCTGGGGGATTTCAAGGACCAAGACTATCCTGCTGTAGAACAAAAGACCCTTTCTTATCTTGTGGCCGCCGAGAAAATATTCCAGCAGTTCAATGGTCCAACTTACCACGTCCTCGGTAATCACGACGAAGACAGTATCTCAAAGACGCAATTTCTGACTCATGCCAAGAATACCGGCATCGGGCCTGACCACAGCTATTACTCATTCAATTGGAACGGCCTGCACTTTGTAGTCCTTGATGCGAACTACCGCGGCGACGGGGTCGAATACGACCGTGGGAATTTTGATTGGACCGACACAAACATACCAGCTTCTGAACTTGACTGGCTCAAACAGGACCTCAATGCCACAACCGGGCCTGCTATCGTTTTCGTTCACCAACTGCTTGACGGCACCGGTCCGGTCTATGTGAACAATGCGGAAGAGGTTCGGCAAATCCTCGAACAATCCGGCAACGTTCTGTGCGTGTTCCAGGGGCATCATCATCCGGGAAGCTACAGCCATATCCGGGAAGTTCATTACTACACATTGAAGGCCATGGTCGAAGGTCCCGGTCCAGAAAACAATTCATACGCAATCGTCGATGTCAGAGGCGACCACAGTATCACCATTACCGGCTACCGCAAAGCCGTCAGCAGGCGACTTGCTGTTGTCTCCGCACCGGTCGCCGGCTAATTAAACCATCCGAGAGCAACCAATCCAAAAACCAAGGAAATGGCAAAAAGTCCTCTGAGTCTTCGGCCTGAATTCACTCAAAGACCTGCCGAAAATCGAAGAGCTTAAGAAGCCGCCGGCTTAGCAATTTATTGCCAAGGAAGTCTCTCTGTGTTAGGGTCGACGGCGTGAGGGGCTCGAGGATGGTCAGGGCCGAAGACGAGTAAGTTCTGCTGTTCTTCGATGACGACGAAACTCTCATCGATTGAGCCATCGGGCGCGGTTACTTTATCGAGTGAAAGTTTTAGGTGCTTGGCCAGGAACTTGTAGGCACCGGTGCGCTTTGAAAGACCGTAATCGTGCTGGCCCTCGGGAAGATGCAGATTTTCGATGAGATTTTCGGCGCCGTAGAGATGATAGACGCTGCGGATGTAGGGGAACTCAACATGGGGGGTGTTCCTGGTCCAGTCTTTGCCGCAGGAGATAATCATCTGAGGACGTGGAGCAGCTAAGGAAGCAATCTCGGCGTTATTAGTCCGGTGAGTATTGCTTTTGTGGATGGGCATGCCGCTCTCGCAATCGCAGCCGCCAAAGAAGTACGCCGAAACCATAACAACAGGAACCGAGACAGCAACTCGCGAGTCCACAGCGGTGAGAAGGAAGGACTGGGTGCCGCCGCCGGAGGCCCCGGTTACGGCAATTCTTTTCTGGTCCACATCCTTAAGCGAGAGAAGAAAATCAACAGCGCGAATACTATTCCAGAGCTGCAGCTTAAGTAGCTTGGGTCTTTTGTGCTGCCATCCGGCATTTTTCCAGTCGCCCCAGCCGACCATATCGTAGGCAAAGACAATCGCTCCCATGCGAGCCAAGGTTGCACAGCGTTTTTGCATATTGGCGCGAAATCGGCCGCTGTCATTAGGGTCAGATTGTTTCCAATGACCGTGCGGACACAGGACAGCAGCAAAAGGCCCTTTGCTGTCTTTGGGGCGGTACAAGCTTCCTGTGACAAAGACCCCGGGCAGGCTCTCAAACGCAATATTTTGAACTGTGTAGCCGTTATAGCTGCGTTTGTTCACGCTGACAGGATTAAGGGGACACTTTTTTGGCAATGGCTGAAGTTCAGCGCCTCGAAGGATACCCTGGCGAATGCGCTGGGCTCTGGTCTTCCACTGGTCGAGGTTGGAATAGGTTTTGGCAAATTCTTCAAGCTGTTTTTTTGCATCCTGCTCGCTTTGATAGTACCCCTGGCAAAGGTGGGTATCCCTGCTCTGAGAGGTTTCTGCGAACCCATCCTGGACTACAAGCGAGCTCGCCAACATGACGGCAATTAGTGTCGTACAGGAACAAAGAGGTAAATTTTGCCTGTTTAAGGTCATGGTGAGCACCTGCTGGTTATTTGTTGTCTACGCCGATGTTGGGGTTTTTGTCTTTTGGCAGGATATTGCCCCAGAAGTCCCGGCCGCCGTTTTCGGGGACAGGGAGTCCTGCGGCGATGCAGGGCGAACCGGGCTTTAGCTTGTAACCTTCCAGTGAGTCAAACCCATTGTTACCGCTACCGGGTTTTAAGAGCATTGGGTCTGCGGTGATGGCGTGGGAGTCCTTGGGCGGACCTACATGATTGCCGTAGAAAACGTTATTTGAAAAGACATTATTCGTGCTTTCGCCGAAACCGGATTTGTGCCTATACGTTCCATCCTCATTGCGACCGTGCTTAGTAGCATAGCTGTACCGGGCGGTCCCGTCCGCGTAAAAGATATTGTTGTAGAAATGTGTATTGTCCGGCCAGCCTTCCCACTCGTTACAGAGAATGACTGGGATGTCCAAGTGTGGACCTATGTATATGACATTGTTGTAGATATAGGTGTCTTTGACGCTGTTGCCGGTTATGTGAAACGTGCGTGCTCTGTCATTTTGGCTGATATTGTAGCGGACAACGGTTTTGAGAGTACCTATGGACCATGAAGAGACTGCGGGCCCACAAATAAGCATAAATCCACCATCATTATCGTGGCTGTAGTTATACTGAAACAGAGAGTCGCGGCAGTTGTAATCCGAGTCAAACCCCTGGCCATCCTTTGTACCTTTTATGTGAGAGACTTCGTTGAACTGGATGACGGTGTTGTCGCTGCTCCAAGGCCAGATGCCAGCGGCATAATCGTCACAGCGCTGGCGGCCGCCGTGGACAACATTGTACTCTACCAAGCAGCCTTCGCAGCCCCACGGCTTGATGCAGTCGCCGCCACAGTCCTCTATGAGGTTACCGCGGATGACAACGTTGAGGCTGGGAAACCAATTACGCGAACGGTTCGTGAACCAAGAGCGGCCGCATATACCGTTGCGGTCGGTGCGGACAACATGGCAGTCTTCTATCAGCAGACCGTCAAAGCGGGATGGCGTCTGTCCCTTACACTGCCAAAAGATACCACAGCCTTCTGTTGATTTGTCGAGATTGCCGTTGACGTCATGGACGTACAGGTTCTTCAAGTGGATGTGATGCAGTGTTCCGGAATTATCAGCCAGGACCTTCACACCTGTGCGCCAGTTTTCCCGTGTCGGGCCAAGGTTGGTAATCTCGAGATTGTTCACCTCCCAGTACTCGACGTTCTCTAGTAGCAGCGTATCCAACACGGCCCCCCTGCCATCGATGCGGGGCTTATTGCCATCACCGTACATATCTATGATTATGGGTCTGTCCTGAGTACCCGAGCCCTGTGGTTTTAGCTGGCCGGTATAAGTGGTCCCGGCCTTGAAGAGAATTTTATCGCCCGGCGTAAACACAGTGCTATTGACACGGTCAAGGCTTTTCCACGCCTTTTCGGGCGAGGTGCCGTCGCTTTTGTTGTCGCCTTTTTCGCTGTCAACGTAATAGTTCGTACCGCCCGGCGAATGCAAGAGCTTGCCTTGCATAACGGCCGGCTTGGCCAGCGAGGCAAACATCAGCACCACAGCAACCATCAGAAGACTAAAGAAAATATTACGGTTTTCTTTCATTTAGTTAATTCGGCGTATTCACTTGTTCACAATTGTGATTCCCGGAGTCAATACCATTGACTCTATGAGACTATTTTAGGCTTTTGGCGGATGGTTTCAACAACAAACAACCTCGCCAGCACGTAAGCCTCAAAGGCTTACCATTCCATCTGGGGCTTTAGTTCCCCCGCCCTGACAAAGTTGTCAGCTTCCCAGACGGGTGCGAGTAAAACAGCGACTCGGACGTTACCACTGGCCTGCTGCAATTATTTTTGTTTGGCGGCATCGCGTGCGATTTCAACGTCCTTTTTGACGTGTTCCAGAATTTCCGTCCAGTCGAGCTTGCGGGTGCGCGCAAGCAGCTGCGGTCGGTAAAGTTCGGATGCAACCGAGGCATAATTTTGCCAGTGTTTCTGAGCTTCGAGAAGATGATGAACGGACGACTTCTGGCTCTCTTTATTCTTCGAGGTCTCGAACAAATGAAGCTGCACGGCACCAAGGATTTTCGAGGCGTAATAGTTACCCAAATGAGCCATCGCCTCGGTATCGTTTAATGTAAGATGTAGTCTTTTACTAATTCGACTGGTCTGACGCCGGATGTTTGCAACTGCTTTTAATGTTGTCTCTGAATAACTGCGGAGTTCGGCGGAGACCTGTGGTGGAGTTTTGCCTGTCATTGGTTTTTTGGCAAGATACCTTTCGACATATTCGGGGACCGACATAATGCAGCTGCCTTGCATCGTCGGGTTTTTGATAAAGCGTCTAACCGTATGAAAACCTTCCTCCTGGTCAAAGCATCCTTCGACCATCCACTGGTAATCCCAGTCGTTCCAGTGAAAGCGATTGACGAGAGGGATAATTTTCGAGGCCGTCGCCCAGGTTTGGTAAAGGGCATCGGCATCCGTTTCGGGGAAACGCCGATTAAGCACTTTTACAAAGAAGTCGTTGGTCAGGTTAAGGTTGTAACCGAATCGGCCCCAAAGCATAAAGTTATACCAGTGCTTCTTGATTTCCAGCTCGCGCGGCGATTCGGGCTCCAAGCTGCTAAATTCCCTACCCCAGACGTATCCATCCGAGCCCATATGGTAACCTGCGGTCAGCTCTTCCGGCGGAAGGTTGGAGAGAAACGCCCGTGCGTAGTCGGGGTCGCCCCACCGGAAATTGAAGATGTCATCGTTGCGAATATTCCACCAGCACTTCATTGAGTGTTTCTTCATTGCCTCAATCAGTGACTTTGCAAAGAGAGGTTTTGGCGAGGAGTACATGTGAGCACGTGCGTACTTGAAGCCTGTGTCGAAGGTGTCGGGATACTTCGAGCCGAACTCCCTCATAATTTCGTCCAGGCCGGTCTGATGGTGGCGGTGAATGAATCGAATATTTCGGTCGGGCTGTTTTTCTTTGGCGTCCAGAACACCCATTCCGTATGTTTTCCACAACCATTTTTCCTTGGAGAACTCACCATCACGGTGCTGCATATACTCGCCAGCGGTCACACCCATGCCGGCCAGAAGCGGATAGGTAAGCAACGTCTCACGGACACACTGCCGGATATAAGCAATGGTCTTCAGATTATCCTGCTCGTTCGTGATGTCGTATTTGCCGCCGACACCGTTTACAAACACGTTCCAGGTAATAAAATACATATCAATCCCACGGTCCTTTGCGTACTGCATGACGCGACGCCAAAATTCGATTTTTTCATCTATCGATATTGTCTTGACGAGCTTCATATTGGCGATGTCCCAGTACTCGGGGATTCTCCACTCGCGGTGAAGCTCAGCAGTTACCGGCAGCCTGGTTACGTAAACATCGTCCAAAGCCACATCGGGATAGTCCGGAAGCTTGACAATAGAAGGAAAAGGGTGAGGATTCCATAGCGTCAGAGTGTTATATCGATAGCGGGCAAGGTCATCGAGAAACTCCTTCCAAAAATCAAAATTCCACATCTCTGCGTAATTATTCTGTGCGGCATCACCGGTATCGTCATAACTTGGCGTGCGGGCATCCAGTGGTATATTGAACTTTATTCCGCGCCGAGCAATAGAAGGATTACGGGAAATATCAACGAGCTTATCCAAACTTTCTTCGAGCTGGACAGTTTCTGCGATGTGCAGGCCTGCGTAAATAGCACCAGTCAGGTCGGCACCGACGGCCCAGTAGGTGTTTGGGTCTGTCAGCCTAATGGCATAGCCCTGCGGCTTAAGATCGGGAACAGCATTGCCACCCTCATCAAGAAGCTTGCGTATGGTATCCGGGTGGTCTTTTACCGTCAGAACAATACGAATAGAATCGCCGTTCGTTGATAGCTGTTCTAAGGGCTTTTCTGCAACGATGAAACCGTTTTCTTCTAACGTTTGACGAATTTGGTGTGCGGCAAAGAGAATTGGTTTTGCGGTTGAATCCAAATAGACGGCAACATTCTTCGAATCCGTCTGTCCTGCGCTACAGGCCGAACCCAGTGGCAAAAATACTATGCCGTACACTAATATAGTCAGACAAGTTAAACTCGGCATCTTCCACCTATTCATTTTTTTTCATTCGTATTCGTAAAGGACGATTTCAAATCTTTGCAGCTCAGGGACGACGCATTTTACCCAGCCAACTTGTGCAGTAGAAAAATCAAGTTTTTTCTCAGCCTTTAAAAGGGTAACGTTTTTCACATTCCTTTCGGTCTTAAGCTGAAGCGGAACCGTCGACATCGGGATTGGTTTATGAAAGGCAGTTCCGTTTTGGCCGGTGTGGTTAATCAGACCCGCCCACTCGAATCTCCCGTCGGCGCTGGCGTGACGGGTCACCTCTACGAGGGGTGAGGCCTCGATGACCACGCTTCGCTGGAGACCTAAAAGGCCCTCAAGTGCACCCATCACAAGCAGCGCGTGTACGTGATTGCTGCGTCTCTGGTAATGGCGGCCGATAAGCCACGGGAAGAAGGCACACTGGCCTTTGCCGAGGCGAAAATGCAGCAGGCCGGGGATATCTGTTACCTTTGTGTAGTAACATTTCTCGGGGGGGCCATACATTGCCTCGGGAATAAACCCGAGGAGGCTTTCGGTTTTCCCGGTCGGTTCACACATAAGAAAGTCACTGTCCAGGTACGCTATGTCCAGCATGTCGAGGTCCGAGACTGCCAGTTCTTTCTTGTCTTCCGGCCGGATACGAAAATAGGTGCCCCTCGTATGCGGCTGGAGCTTATAGGTAGGTTTAACACCCGCGGCTCTGAGGCGGATGGCATTTAGAGGATTGCCGTGTTCATCCGAAGTTGACGTCATGCCCGTTGCCAGGAGTTTGCCTCCGTTCACCACGTAAGCATCGAGTCTATTGCAGATAGTGTCGCTGAGATTGCGGACATCCGGCAGTACGAGAAGTTGATAGTCCTCCAACGCCTTTGGGGTGTCCCCTTGTGCCAACGCCGCGTTCTCTATGACGTCGAAGAGGATGTGATTTTCGGCAAGAATACGAAATAGGCCGGTGTATTCAGCACTACCTGCCCTTATCAGACAAACGTCAGCAACTGATTTTGTATTTGTGAACCATTTCTCGTTTTTTGCGTGGAAGTGAAAGACGCTGCGCATTATGTCCAGACCCAAGCGGTCTTCCTGATTTTCGAGTCTTCCTATCATATAGTAATCGACCCAGCCGCCGTTGGCTATGTTCTGGGCCAGGCGCAGCTCGTTAAGATATGGTGAAACGGCAGAGTGGCGGTACGGGAAATCGATGAAGTGTACGGCGGTGTTGCTGATGACCTTTTTTTTGTAGGAGCCAAGGCAGCGTTTGACGTTGTCACTGGCGGAGTAGTTCCATATCGGCAGAGGACGGTCCAAAGCCGTGTTCGATTCATAACGGATAATATCAACACCTGCAGCGGTATATGTGCAGACAGCAATGTCCCCGCGTTTGGACCTGATGAATTTGTTGACACGATGAAAAAGCTCGTCGGAAGTTTCGCAGCGGAACTGGTCGTATTTGCGGAATACAGGATCGCCGGTATCCTCGGCCCTGGGCAAGTCCAGACCACCGGACCAGTCGGCGAATCGCTTTCGGCAGGAGTCACACTGGCAGATACCATGGTAGTTGCCGCTGTAGTCGTAGGTAACATAGCCAATCATGTTGAAAAACACACCGTCAAGGGGATAGCGGTCGATTGCTTCGCCGAGGATTTTGAAAAGATACTCCTGCTGATAGCCGCCGTTAATACACGTGTGCACCTGCCCATTGTAGTTGATATTTTGGCCTTTGATACTTTTGTACAGCCACTCGGGCTTCTCGGCAGCGAGTTGCTCATTGATTTTACTGAAATCAAACCGGCCAATAACACGAATCCCTTCGCTATGCAGCCGCTTGACAGCATCACCTACCAAATCTCGGGTGAGTCGCGGATTGCGGTATTGGTAAGGCAATTCGGTGGGATAGTTGGCGACAATGCCGCCGACGTTGAACAGTACCACGTTGGCCTTGCAGCTTTTTATTTGCTGCACGTAGGTATCAATATCCAGTGTGGCATCGATCTCACGTAGATTTGTTTGAATCATCCGCATCGGCTTGGTCAACCACCAAGCATCGGTCTGGGCCGTGCACGGCACACTCGATACCAAAGACATTATGGAGCACATCATAATATTTACGTACACCGCGGTCCCTTTCTGAGAGCTGTTCATTTCATTAACTCCTCTTTTACTGACACAACAAGCGTTTTACAACATATGTGAAACTATAGACATTCAGCGGCTTAGTATATTTCACCACTGGATACAGTCGGCCATTATGGAACCATTTTAGGGCTGGCTCAGGCGATTTCAATCAAAATCACATATGGGTGGAAAGGGGATGGATATCGAGCCCCAACAACAGACCTGGAATTAGAAAGTCGACCAAG
The DNA here is from genome assembly GCA_964513655.1 of uncultured Pirellulales bacterium. Lineage (GTDB taxonomy): Bacteria > Planctomycetota > Phycisphaerae > Sedimentisphaerales > Anaerobacaceae. Next base: position 52,160 of record CAZENQ010000001.1, read on the forward strand.
CTTGAGAATAAAACGCGTTTTTTGCCCTTTGCGTCTCGATTATAAACTGAGGCAGGCTGTCTTTTTGCTTTACAAAACAAGCTCGTCCTGCTAAAATCCTTTTCCGGACTAAACCAGGAACTAAGGTTTGTGCAATCGCCTAAATGGCTGGCAAAATAACAATTGATTTTGAACGATGCAAAGGCTGCGGCCTGTGTGTAACGGCCTGCCCAAGAGACGGCATCATCATCTCAAAGCGGTCCAACAAAAATGGTTACTTCCCTGCGCAAACGGCCGACTGCGATTGCACAGGTTGTGCGATGTGTGCGTTAATCTGCCCGGAGGCGATAATCAAGGTATATCGTGACAACGGGATAGTGGCCAAACCCGCCAAGAAGTCAAAAGGCACTTTGCTTAAGGAAGAAGTGTGAGTGAAAGGATTCTAATGTGCGGCAATGAGGCCCTTGCGGAAGCGGCCATCATTGCCGGGGTTGACGCATATTTTGGCTATCCCATCACGCCACAAAACGAAATCACCGCCTACATGTCGAGACGAATGCCGGAGGAAGGGCGAATCTTCGTTCAGAGTGAAAGTGAACTTGCGGCTATAAATATGGTTTTCGGGGCCTCAGCCACAGGCAAAAGGGCAATGACCACTTCGTCCAGTCCCGGCATCAGTCTGATGCAGGAGGGACTGAGCTATCTGGCGGGGGCTGAGCTGCCGGCGGTGGTCGTAAATGTAATGCGGGGCGGGCCCGGCTTAGGAAACATCGCGCCTTCGCAGGGCGATTATTTCCAGGCGACCCGCGGCGGCGGACACGGTGATTATCGAACCATTACTCTTGGCCCATCCAGCGTCCAGGAATTGGTTGACTGTATGAGTTTTGCATTTGACCTTGCCGACGAGTACCGAATGCCCGTTATTATCTTAGCCGATGGCATTCTTGGCCAGATGATGGAGCCGATAGTGCTTAACGGGGCTGAATCGGCCAAATGGCCACGGCGAAAACTGCCACCTAAAGACTGGGCACTGACCGGAGCCAATGGCAGAGAGCAACACATCGTCAGGTCCCTATGGCTCAAAGAAGGTGCTTTGGAGCAACTCAACGATAAACTGCAGGAAAGATATAAGCAGGTCGAGAAAAACGAAGTCATTTGCGAACAGTATGAAGTTGATGGCGCGGAAATCGTAGTGGTTGCATACGGTGTAGCAGCAAGAATCGTCCGCGGCGCGGTAAGCAAGGCAAGAGAGGAAGGAATCAAGGCCGGGTGGATACGCCCCGTCACCCTTTGGCCTTTTCCGACAGAGCAAATCAGTAAGGCCGCAGAGGATTTCAAGATTTTCCTTACTGTGGAGATGAGTTGTGGCCAGATGGTTGAAGACGTAAAATTAGCTGTATCCGGAAAGGCACCGGTATTATTCTACGGAAGGTCCGGAGGCGGTGTGCCAACCGTTGAGCAGGTTCTGGAAAAAATCAGACAATTGACAATACCGGCGAAAAGGTGAGAGCAGTGGAAACCGTATTTGAGCGAACACCCACATTCAAAGACTGTCCAACGCATTATTGTCCCGGATGCGGGCACGGTATTGCACATCGCCTGATAGCTGAGACAGTGGACGAACTGGGTATACGCGGCCGAACCATCGGCATAGCACCGGTAGGATGCGCGGTGCTGGCCTATTTCTACCTCGATATCGATATGCTCGAGGTAGCACACGGCAGAGCACCGGCGGCGGCGACAGGAATGAAAAGAACCAATCCTGACAAAATAATCTTCTCATATCAGGGCGACGGGGACCTGGCGGCAATAGGCACAGCGGAGATTATCCATGCAGCACACAGAGGCGAACAGATAACAGTTATCTTCATCAACAACGCAGTTTTTGGAATGACCGGGGGACAAATGGCACCGACGACTATGGTCGGTCAAGTAACAACCACAACGCCGCTGGGCAGAAATGTTGACAGTCAGGGCTATCCACTGCAGGTATCGGAGTTATTGGCGGTACTGCCGGGTGCAATATATATCGAGCGCTGCGCCGTGCACAAGCCAGCCGAGATTCGCAAGACGAAGAAGGCCATCAAACACGCCTTTCAACTACAACTCGACGGGGCCAAGGGACTAACAATGGTGGAAGTGCTTTCGCAGTGTCCGACGGCCTGGCGGATGACACCGACCGAGGCGGTGGAATGGGTCGAGAAGGAGATGACAAAGACCTTTCCTCTGGGTCGATTAAAGGGCTGAAAATGAAGGTAAACGGTCTTTATGAAGAAGTTATCCTCGCCGGCTTTGGGGGCCAGGGAATCATTTTGGCCGGCAGACTGCTGGCCCAGACAGCAATGAAAAACGGCAATGAGGTAACCTACATGCCGGCATATGGAGCTGAGATGCGAGGCGGCACAGCTAACAGTATGGTCATTGTTTCCGACAACCCTATTGCCTCACCTTTGGTCAGCAAGCCCAACTCTCTTATTGCAATGAATAAGGCTTCACTGAACAAATTCGCTCCCCAGGTAAGAACTGGCGGATTGGTGATACTGAACAGTTCCTTGATTGACACGCAGCCGGAAGTTGACGAGACAATTGATGTGTTAGCGGTTCCTGCTGACGAGATTGCCGTTGAATTGGACAACCAAAAGTGCGCCAATATGGTGGCTATGGGCGCTTACCTGCAAAAGAGGAATCTGTTCGGCCCGGACGCGGCTGCAGCGTGTTTGGCCGACGTCCTTGCTGCACGATACCATAAGACACTTCCCGTTAACAGGGAAGCCCTGCGGCGCGGCGCCGAATTCGCAGAAACGCACTCATGACACACCAGAAGTTGATGCGAGGTGTTGCATTGGAAGCAGCAAAAAACGAAAGTATGCGAGGAGATGTTTTTGAGGGGATTTTTACCGGCCGGAAACGCTCCTTTACTTTGCGTATGGCACCAATGATAGACATGATATTTCTGCTGCTGATATTCTTCCTTGTAGCAGCGAAGTGGAGACCGCAGGAGGACTTCCTGCCGTTCCAACTGCCAAGTGCACAGGCGCAGAACCAGCGAATGGGAAAACCTGAGCCTCTTGTGATACATATTTTCGCAGGTGAGACCGGCTGCTGGGTCCAAATAGCGCAGCTTTATACAGTTCTGATAAAAAATGAAAACACTGAAGCAGATTTAGCTGTGTTGATGGAAAAAATGCGGACGTGCCTGACGGAGCAAAAGAGATACGCCAGCGACCCGATAGAAATCACCTGCGCACCCGAAGTTAGATGGGAGCACTTAGCAAAAATATATAATATGTTTTTCGGAGCGGGTCTGACCGACATCACATTCACAATGACGGAGTGACGCGGGTGGGTAGCCCAAATAAATACGCCCCTAAAATCACAACCATTCTGTACATGGTCATTCTGTTTTTGCATGCTACCACCGTTTCAGCCAATGCGCCGCCGTGCGCGCAAGATATTGAAGCCACAGCCAAAGAGGTAAGGCTGATAAGCGATACGTTTATGCAACAAAGTTTCGAACTGCGCATGAAGCATGAATACAGCGGCAAATTCCTGACCCAAGAAGACAAAGAGAATCTGCGCAAACTCGCGAAAAGAGCAAGCGACGATCTGCACACAATCGCAGAGAACCTGCAGAAACTAAAGCAACAAATCGAAGATTATCAGGGCGAGGACTGGGACGAGAGGTATGGAGTGACAGGTCTGTGGCGAAAGCTATCTACAGACCTTTACGCGACGAAACTAGCGAAATGCGAAATCGATTACTACTTTGGTCTGACCGTTGACTGGTCGATACTTAATAAAACACTAAAGGAGTTAAGAGAGGAAGTAATTTCGCTGGATACAGCTTTCAGTTCGGCTAATTCACGTCTTCTACGAGCTAAAATCCTTGCACTTGCCAAGATTGACTCGGCCTGGAATGTGTCAGCAACAGACATACTCAATTCACTAATGGACGAGGCGAAAGTGCCCGAGGCAATTTACTGTCGGGCGGCGATAGAAAGACTTAAATTGGCCCACCTTGTAACACCGGAACCATTAGATGCACTGGCTCAAAAAATCACTCAAAGTAGTTGTGCCGATGATTTCGAACTGATTTTATCACTGGCGTCTTTGCGGCGCCGATATGACCCTAACGGTCTTGAAAACACGGTATCCCTTTGGCCGCAAACAGAGGATTTTCTCGGCTCGCTGGCCCTGGCCGATTTGTCCTATCGGCTCGAGACCGAACAACTAACAGAACAAAACCTACAACAAATAAGTGTCTTTGAAGCAGAACTCGCAACTCGGGCCGCCTGGAAAAATGAGGCCAAGGACCATAAAACGCTGTTGGACCATCTTTCACGCACAGAGAAATTTCAAACGCCGCTAATACTGTACGTGACAGCCTTAGCATTCGCAGATACGTCACCAGCTAAAGCGGTTAATCTTCTGCTTAAAACAAGCAGGCTGGCGAAATTGGAACAAAGCGATAAGCTGAATATTGAGCCATCTAAAATCGCCGAACAGGCTGCGCGGCTCGCATACAATTTGCTTGCAGAAGATTCAACTCATTGCGAGCTTGTTCTCGAAGCCTTTGAGAATTACAGTAAAAAAGGGGGCGAGCAAATTGATAGAGAGCTTGAGTACCTATACAGCACTGTTTTAAATGACTGCGGCTTTGTTGAAAAAGGCAAAAAACTGCTACGAAGAATAGCCGACCGCCCTGCCGGTCCCTGGCGAGGCAGGGCGAGGTTTGAACTGACGATAAATGTAATACGACAAAAGCAACATAAAGACCCAGAGGAAAAAAACAGGTTACTTAGGCAGTTTAGCGGCTTGATAGTTGAAAACAAGGATTGTGAACACGTCGAGGCGGTGAAAGAACTGCTGTCGGAGGTCATCGGCGAAATCGAGGCGCATGAAGCAAAAACAGGCGATTCTGCCAAAATGATGCAGGATTATAAAAGAACAGCCCATTTTTGTTACGATTGTTCTCCTGACCAGCAATCAGGTTTGCTTTTGGCGGAAGTCTGCGTTCTTGCCGCAGGAAAAGATAAAGAAAGACTCGCTGAAGCTGAAAAACTGCTCAAAGACATCGCCCAAAATATAGATGACAATGACGTGGATTTCGCCCGCTGCAGAGCAAGACTGCTCTGCAAACAGGACAAATTCGACCAGGCCGCAGAACTGTGGACGCAAGTCGCCGAAATGAGAAAAAGCGAATCGTCCGCAGCAAATCAGAGGAACTGGAAATGGTGGCGAGCCAAGTTTTACGAGCTACACTGCTGGGCAAAATGTCCGCAGACAACAAAGAAAGATGTTTTGCACACTATAGAAGTCTTCGAAAACAGTTTCGTCGACATGCCGGCCTTGTGGGCCGAAAAACTGAACTTGCTAAAACAGCAACTTAAATGAAAAAATACAATTGGGCCTCCGGACGCCACCTGCCCGAAGGGGATGATTCGTCAAGCCTACCTGCAGAAAGAAGCTTTCGGCGGCTTTCTGGTTGTGACCGTTGAGCCGGGAAATGAAGAGAAAAAAACAAACATTTGCTTTGCTTTCTATGGTAAAGACGGGAAAATGTTATACAAATGCAAAAAACTGTGAACAACAGTAGAGGTCATTAAATAACTTGCTTAAGTAATATGCAAAAAGTACACTGCAGTAAGTTGGACTCAACCTGAGAACAGGAAGATAATAATGGCCAAACAATTGGACAACAAAAAATCCAAGGCAATCTGCAGTTTCTGCGGCCGGGCGGGAAGTCAGGCTGATACGTTTATAGAGGGCCCAAACAATGTCTTTATCTGCCCGGAATGCGTGGACCTGTGCCACAATATCATCCAGCAGAACCGCAAGCGACTCAGCAGGCCAGCGGTCAGCCTCAAGGAGATGCCCAAGCCCAGAGAAATAAAAGAATATCTGGACCAGTATGTAATCAGTCAGGAACACGCCAAAAGGTATCTCTCCGTTGCTGTACACAATCACTATAAGCGGTTGCTGCACACGGACAGTGAGGACAGTGATGTTGAAATTGACAAGTCCAACGTTCTTTTAATCGGGCCAACTGGCTCCGGCAAGACACTGCTTGCCCGCACGCTTGCGCGGCTTTTGGAAGTGCCTTTTGCCATATGTGATGCCACTACCGTTACCGAGGCTGGGTATGTGGGCGAAGACGTCGAGAATTTCCTGCTGCGGCTGTTGCAGTCCGCCGACTACGACATAGAGGCTGCCCAGCAGGGCATTGTCTACGTGGACGAAATCGACAAAATTGGTAAGACCTACCAGAACGTCTCGATCACCCGCGACGTCTCCGGCGAAGGCGTCCAGCAGGCGCTGTTGAAAATGCTCGAAGGCACCACGGCCAATATCCCACCCCAGGGTGGAAGAAAACACCCGGAACAATCCTACATACAGATCGACACTTCGCAGATACTCTTTATATGCGGCGGGACGTTCGTCGGCCTGGAAAATATTGTCAAGAAACGACTCGGCAAAAAGATGATAGGATTCGATTCAGAAATGGCCGGCAGGACCGATGAAAAAGCCGAGTACAGTGAGATAATCAGAGAGGTCATACCTGAAGATATCATTGAGTACGGAATGATTCCGGAAATGGTGGGCAGACTTCCGGTAATTACCACCCTTTCGGCCCTCGACGAAGATGCGCTTATAGAGATATTAACCAAACCTAAAAACGCGCTCATCAGGCAGTACCAAAGGTTCTTCGAGATGGAGGATGCCGAGCTTGAATTTACCGATGGTGCCCTGCACGCACTGGCTAAAAAGGCTCTCGAACGTGACACAGGCGCCAGGGCGCTGCGGGCAATTACCGAGGAACTGATGGTCGATTTGATGTATCAACTGCCGGAAGAAGCAAAGCCCGCAAAATATGTTATCACCCGCGATATCGTCGATGGTAAGGTGCAGCTAACCAAGGCCAAACAGAAGGCAAAAAAAGAATCAGCATAAGATGGTGATTCGGGGTACACGCCTCGTACTTGGACTTACGATTCGCAGCTCCATCCTAGCCAAACTCGATACAACAGTTCAAAGCTGCGACAACGGTGTTTTCCGGAAAAACATACTCAACATACGAAGATAAGAACGCGCAAACAAATGAATATGTCAATTGTCCGATGAATAGGAAAGCAACCGAAGTTTTTACGCAGAATACACCTCAAGCAACACGATGTATCATTGAAAAGCCTTATCGAGTGCCTCGGCGACTACCAGACAGGTTATGACAACAGCCGAAAAAGTAAACACCAACAATGTCAGCAGTACCCTCGCATGAACTTTGCCGTGTGGCCACAATATTATCAAGGCAATGCACAAGAGATCAAACAACAAAACAATGAGAATAACGAGCGCGGTAGGAAGCCTGCCATAAAGCATATCCGCTATGGGAACCAATAGTAACCTAACAGCACTCCAATAAATTATGGGGATCAGTACTGCCAGAGACAGCACTTCCAGAGAAATTAATAGCAGTTTTCGGTTCTTTTCGCGCATCCCTTATTCTCATAAACAAAGCTACGGTGAGACCCGTTAGAAGCCTTCCATTTGTGTCCCGTTACACATTGTAGAATTTCTAACGGTGCGAGCCGTTGCGACTGTCTTTCAAGGCCGCTAATTTGATATCGGTGGCGGTGCTTGCGGCGACAGCTGCAAGCGCGTATTGGGCCTCGGCAAAACAGACATCTCTGTCGATACGCAGAGTAACAACCCTATTGTCGGCGGGCAGGTCTTTCAGGCGAACATCTATCAATTCAGCAAGTTCATCAACTATGTTAACGTAGTCTAACTCAGTAATTTTCTCCGGGCCTACCGCAAATTCGCTGGGCCCTTCAACTGTCTTCATAACGGTAACGGTAGTCACCCGGGCCCCGGACTCAGGGTCACTTTGGGCGAACTTACAGCCATCCGGAACGGCTACAGGGAAATTCTCAGCCTCGATGAACTGACAAACCACTAAAAAAAATATAATAAGTAAAAACACGATGTCGATGAGAGGCGTCACATTGAACGATGTCGACTTTGTGGAACTCCGGAAAGCACCAATAATCTTCAAAGACATCTTTTTTCCCACCTATTGCTATTTATCGCAAGTATACGGATTCATCAACCGTTCCCTTTGATTTAGCTGGAAGTTCATGGATGGGCGGTTTGGCTTTACCATGACCGCCGGATTTGGCTATGGCCGGGCTTTGTTTTTTCAAGCTTTGTCTTATTTCAGGCACAATATTCTCCGCCTCTATCACGGCGTCGTTCGCCAGGGTCTCGATTCGGTTCTGAAAGACGCCATGTATCGCCAAGGCAGGTATAGCAATAAACAAGCCCCAAAAGGTCGTCACGAGCGCAACTGAGATTCCCCCTGCCAAGTGGGTCGGCTGCGGCTGACCGCCAGCAGTCACAATCGCGTCGAATAGCTTTATCATGCCAAAAACCGTCCCGAACAGGCCCACCATCGGTGAGACATTGCCAATTAAGTTAAGCCACTCAATCCTGCGCACAAGCCTCGAGGCCTGCTCCTGGAGCGATTCAAAAAGCAGATTTCGCATTCGGAACCAATCGCCCCGGCCCTGGGTCACCGCCTTCACAACCGCGATACTGACGAAATCATCTCTGTCCGCAATTTGGTTTTCCAATTGTCCCGGCCCATACCGCTGCACTATTTCTACAGTTTCAGCGCCTATACCGCATGGGAGAAGCTTTTTGCGTCGAATCGTAAGACTGTACTCGACCGCCAGATATACCATAACAAGCGACATCGGCAAAAGGACGAACCAGACAATAGGCCCACCAGCTATGACAAATTGCTCAAACAAACTCTGCCGGTGCCCCGCCCCCGTTGCAGTCCTGTCAGAATCCACACTCATAGTGGCATGGGTCTTACTTCGTGACGTCTTTGACAACGGGAACCCAGCAATTATCACCCCCAGCACAATGGCCAGTACGACAACTAAAAGAAAAGTTCTTAACAAAAAACTTTTTTGCATTGTCGATCACCCTTTCTGGAATTCCAATCCAACCGAATATTCAAAACCCTATCCTTTCAACCATCAAAAGCCGGAGATAAAGACAAATTCGCCCCCGCTTTGTTCTGCTATTACCTTTAGAACCTTACTGTCCTCTCCAAGAGGACAAAATCCAACGGTATTGATTCTTGTGTTCGGTGCAAATCTCACGAGCAGATTTGCCACTCTCTGCGAAAATCTCTGTTTGTCTTCGGCTGTCAACTCAAAACCGTCGGTAAGAAAATATATCACTGCAGGCCCAACACCGGTGCGGTCACGAACCTGCACCGCTCTTTCCAGCGCCTTCAGCGCATTAGTCTGCCCGGCCGGCCGGACCGAATCGATGAACTCATAAGCAGCCGATTTTGCCTGCCCGGCCGCCCGAACCAGGCGGCTATTGCCAAATTCAATCAATTCGTTACCGCCGAAAAAGATAATGCAGAAATACTGGTCAGGCTGCAGCTGTCCAATTAACTCGATGAGTTTGCCTCGAACAAGACCGAACATCCCCCGCATACTCCCCGAACAATCCACAAGATAGCAGACTTTACGCTCGTCTGTGGAGCTGCCGAAAAATTCAACCGTGTGCGCAAAATCGTTGATACTCAGCAAGGAGAATCCGCTTCCCAAAGCAGAAGGTTTTGCCAAATTCGGCCAATCCCGCAAGCGCGATTCTGCAGGGCCAAAAACCGGATTCTTCGGCAACAATCTGCCTTTCTTTTCTACAGACAGGTCCTTGACAGACCTTTTTACTTTAGGCTTAGGAATTACAGGTGCTGATCGGGCATGCTCTCTTATCCTGCTTACTATAGCCGTTGGAGCAGGTCCCTGGGCCAGCTGGGCTTCGGACTGGGAGAATCTGACAAAACCAAAAGCGGTCAGCACTATCAGATGCACGGCGATTGAAGTCATCCATGCCCAAAATGCCGCACCGTTGGTTCGGAAACCTGAAACCATCCTTTGGTTCACAAATATAGCCAAAAAACACTCCGTTATGCTTTTGCTTTAGCGAGCGTTACTCCACCACTTCAACTCGCGAATATCTCGGAACCAACAAATTATAAACCAGTACTACGTCACCATTGAGCAGGCGAATACAACCTTGCGAACCTGCGGTGCCGATTTCTTCGGGGTTCTTCGTGCCGTGAATGGCAAAACCAGTCCTGCCCACTGCCTCTCCCTTGACACCTTCCAGTCCTATCCACCTCGAACCCAAAGGATAATCGGGGTCCTCAGCTTCATATGTTTTGCCGGATATTGGGTCGGTCCAGGTGGGCGATATCAACTTGCCATCGGACTTGACGGCCCAAAGCCCGATCGGTGTTTCCATATCCGGCTTGCCCAGACCTATTGGGAAACTCCGCACAAAAGTATTCTGAAGATACAAATCCATTGTAAAGGTCGAACGATACACCCTGACATGGAACGGACCGTTAATGACTTTTATCGTCTCCCCCGCCTGCAGGGCCTGCGGACGGGCAATTTTGTTAATCTGCAGGAGAATCTCGTACGGCACCTTAAATCGCCTGCCGATCATCCTAAGCTGATCGCCTTGCTCGACCTTATAAGTACTGCAGAGCCTGTCCTGCGGGAAAACGGTCCTCGTAAACAGCCATTTATCAGCGAGCTCGGAGAGTTGCTTTTTAACAACGCTCTGTTGGTAGCCGCTCATAGGCGTGGGTAAAATCTCGTTTAGTCTGTCACGTGCCTCGATAATTTTAGGCGGCTTTGTGTTGACCAGCGCCATGGCTTCAGCAACAAGTTTTGCCACCTGGGAATTGGGCTCAGAAGTGGGCTCCGGTGCAACTTCCGACAAAATCGGTTCAGGTGCAAGCGGTTGCATTTTATCTGTTGCCTCACTTTCCATTGGGGTTTGAACAGTTTCGCCTTCGCCTTTATCTTTGCCGGAAGAACGATGACCATAAATAAAGGCAACCACGACAGCGATAATTAGCACTGCAGAGATGATATATATCCGCCTTTGATTCCGACTTCTCCGCCCCCTCATATGCCTAGCAAAATAACGCGCCATTTTATTCTCCTTGTCGGTCGTTAAAATACACTACTTCCTCATCCGTTACCAAAAAATCTACAGGAACATCTGTCTCAGCCATCGGCACTGAATCAACTATCTGCTCCGCAAAAGCAAAGCCACATCTGGGCGCTTTGAGTTCATCGTTTGCGAAAAATCTGTCGTAATATGAACCGCCCCGGCCAAGTCTATTGCCCTTCCTGTCAAATCCTAATGCCGGGGTAACCACCAAACCAATCTCCGCAAACGGCGTTGGTATGCCCGTTATCGGATTTCGAAGCCCGGAAGCTGAGGTTGAAAAGCCGGTCTCCAGCGAATTTATCTGCACCGGTATCATATGCCTTTGCTGCCAGGAAATCTTCGGCACCGCCACTACCTTGCCCAGCTGCCAGGCATGAAGTATCGCCTCGGAAGTATCCACCTCATGTGGAAGGGATAAATACATCATAATCGCTGATGCACTTTGAAATTGTGGCGTCGAAATCAAGTTCTGGCACGCCTTGTGGCTCTTGCCGCTCCTCTGCTCGTCGCTCATCTGGAGCAGGCGCTTCTGCAGTTCGCTGCGCAATTGTGCCTTGTCCATTCGGTTATCTCTCTTTTCCAGTACTTTTCTCAGCAGATTTGTAATTTTGTATCAAGCTCTGCAACTTTTGTAAATAACGTCTAATATTTTTTTCGTAGCCGATTTCTTTTGGTTTGTAATATCTGCTCTTCATCCCGGCCGAAAGGTACTCCTGCGGCACGAAGCCATTCTTAAAATTGTGCGGATACTTATAATCCGCTCCGTAACCCAACTTCTTAGCAGCGGGGTAATGGCTGTCCTTTAGATGTTTCGGCACAGGAATCGTTTTCTGCGATTTTACATCGTCAACCGCTCTCCAAATGGCTGAAGCCGTCGCATTCGACTTTGGTGCACAAGCAACATATATAGCCGCCTGTGCCAACGCCAGCTGCGCCTCCGGCAGGCCGACAAACTCAGATATCTGAACAGCCGCTGAAGCCAAAACAGTCGCCATCGGGTCGGCGTTTCCAACATCCTCAGCGGCACAAACTGCGATCCGACGAGCAATAAATCGCGTGTCCTCGCCGCCCGCTATCATCCGAGCAAGCCAGTAAACAGTAGCATCAGGGTCGCTGCCACGCATACTCTTCTGTAATGCGCTCGCCAAATCATAATGTGTATCACCCGTACCATTGTAGTCAATCGCCTTTTGTTGTATCGACTCTTTCGCAACTTCCAGATTAAATTTAATCCTTTCCTGGGTACCCAAACGCCCTTTCTTGCGCCTGAGGCGGGTTACCGTTTGACCTGTTTGACTTGCAGGTTCCCGGCCCTTCTTTTCTTGACGAACAGCCTGTGATAATACGCCCACCTCTAAAGCCGTCAGGGCCCTTCGCGCATCGCCGTCACTGGTCACGGACAAAAATTTCAGTGCCTGCTCGTCTGTCTCGATATCCAATTTACCAAGCCCTCTTTCGGCATCTGTAATTGCGGTTCTGAGTAATTGCAAGATATCCTGTTCCTCAAGCGGCTCAAAATGGAATACGGTACTTCGGGAAATCAATGGTGAATTAACTGAAAAAAATGGGTTTTCCGTAGTGGCACCTATCAGGACTAACACACCCTTTTCGACATCATCCAACAACACATCCTGCTGAGCACGATTGAAGCGGTGGATTTCGTCGATAAAGAGCACGGTCCTCTGGCTGCTGGCCGCGAGCCTGTCGGCAGCACCGGCAATTATCTCGCGAATATCCCTAACGCTGGCTGCCGGCGCACTAAGATAATGAAATTTTGCCTTTGTGTAATTCGCAATCACTGCTGCCAGTGACGTCTTGCCCACGCCCGGCGGGCCGTAAAATATCAGACTTGTTAGCTTGTCCGCTTCGAGCATTCTGGTCAGCAGCTTACCCGGCCCGAGAAAGTGCCTTTGTCCAAGAAAATCATCGAGGTTTCTGGGCCTCATCCGAATCGCCAAGGGCGCCGCCGAGGCTATATTGGCCTGCTCAGACCGGCTAAACAACGTCTTATCACTCTTGTCATCACGCATCAGGTATCATTATATGCAGTATGCCCAAAAGTGTCGAAATCTATTTCTGAGGCCCTGTAACACAATATTTTGCCCCCTCTTTCCCGCACAGCCGAGCAAAAAAATTCTCAAAAAAAACTTTTTTTATTTGATTTACATCCATATGCCGATAAACTTTCTAAAGCACCCGGCAGAGGACGATAACTGTCTTGTGCCACACGGAAGTGCATATAGTTTGAGAAGTTTAAGTAAGGTATTTTTAAGGAGATGAGCATGAACAAAAGAGGAATTTTAGTCAGTGTGGTGATTTTGTTGAGTGCAACCGGTCTTGTCAATGCCCAGGAGCCTGAGTTGCATGGAACTTTCGATTTTACCTACATGTCCAGCTACATCTGGCGAGGCTTCGATTACTACGCAGATGACCATAGCGCAATGCAAACCAGCCTCGACCTAAACCTCTATGACACCGGCCTCGGCGTAAAGGTTGGATACACAAGGGCTATTAACGGAGGTTTCGAAAATTCACAGCGGATACACGTCGCCTTATATTACGGCAACGACCTTTTCGAAGGTGAACCTTACGCCACCAACTACACCACGGGCTGGGTCTATTACGGCTTCCCGGACGAACCCAGAGGTGGAAGCTCCACAGGCCAAGCTGCCGATATGCAGGAATGGTTTGTATCTCTCGCCTGGCCAAGTATTTGCCCGGCAGGTATCGTCCCAAGCTACACAATTCTTACTATGTGGTCGTCCGAGGGCAACTCCGCCGCCAGCGGAAATCACGGATGGGCCCATATCATCGGCCTTGGTTATGACTGGATGATCCCGGGCCTGCTACCCGATACGCCGGAGCAAGCACTCCATCTCACCGCAGCAATGGTGTACAACGATGGCGTCGCTCCCGGCGTTGTCATAGGACCTGCAAGTGGAAGCGTAGACCATGACTGGTCGCACGCCGTTTTTGGTATCTCAACGGACTTTGCCCTTAGCGACAATCTTTCCTTCACTCCGGCCCTCTACTATCAATCATCATGGGAAGATACGGTCAATAGCGAAGACGAAACCTGGGTCACCCTGAGCATGAAGTACAGCTTCTAAGACTAGTAAGCCTTGTTGGCAAAAAGGCCGGCCTTGAAAGACCGGCCTTTTTATTTTGGTTCACTACGTAAACGATGATAGCAGATGTGCCGGACGCTACGAGATTACCGCTCTGTCAGCTACGAATCCGGCTATCTCAATCAAGGCATCCTTAGCATCGCTTTCTTTTAAATTAGCCAATGACCCAACCGCTTTGGTTGCAAACTCCCGAGCCCGGCTGTGTGCATATTCCAAACTACCATGAGACCTTAGCACCTCTACCAAGAGCTTTTTATTTTCTCCCCAGGCATTTAACTTACTCCTGAGATTTCTTTTTTCTCTCTCATCCACCGCGTCGAATAAACGTATTACAGCCAAGGTCAGCTTATTCTTGTCAACATCGCTGCCAAGCGTCTTGCCCGTTTTGCCTTCATCGCCGATTATATCGAGCAAATCATCGGTAATCTGAAACGCAATGCCGGTATTCAGGCCGAAATCAGACAAAGACCGGATCTGGACTTCACTTGCCCCAGCTAAAAGACCGCCAAGGTGGCAGCAGCTACTAAAAAGAGCGGCACTTTTTTCAGTGATTATGTCAATATATTCGGACTCGCTCAACTGCCAGTTCTGCTTTTGGACTATCTGCCTCAATTCACCCTCGCAGATTCGAGCAGCCGTAGCAGCAATTATCTTAGTGACCTGCGGCCTCAAGTCGGCACACATCTTGAAAACTCTGCTTAATAAAAAATCGCCCAGCAAAACAGCAGCTTCGTTCCCCCAGAGAGTGTTTACAGTAGGCACTCCCCGCCGCTTTTGGCCGTCATCTATAACATCATCGTGCAACAGCGTGGCATTATGGATTAACTCCAAAATAGCTGCAACGTGAATGTGCTCATCAGTGATTTGGCCGACAGCCTTACCAGCAAGCAACACGAGCCCGGGCCTAATCATCTTACCAGCACAGGAATTAAGGTACACGACCAGTCGGTTAATAGACTCATCCTGCCCCGGCGGAACCAATTGCTCAGCGATGGACTCTTTGACCCGGCATAACTCATCATTGATAAGCCTAAAAGCCGAAATTCCGCTCCGTCGGAAACCGCCTGATGTGTCAGTATGTGCCGGTAACTGCATAGCGTCTTGGGCTCAGCGGCCGGTTTCTTCGTCCGCTACCTGCTACCCCTTTCCGTGGGCATATTCGAAGAATTTTTTTCTCAGCGTTTTCGTAATAGGCCCGGGCTTGCCATCACCGATAATCCTGCCGTCAATCTCAACGATGCCAATGACCTCGGCAGCCGTCCCCGTAAGGAATAGTTCATCGCAAACATATAAATCACATCTCGTTAGATTCTTTTCAACCACTTGGAGGTTTCCTTGTTTTGCTAGCTCGATAACGAGATTTCGCGTTATCCCCTCCAGCGCACCGGCCTGGACCGGCGGTGTATAAATCACGTCGTCTCTAACAATAAAAACATTGTCACCCGTTGCTTCAGCAACATATCCCTCGTGGTTATACATAATCGCCTCAGGCACATCATTGTCCAGTGCCTCAATCTTGGCGAGAATATTATTTAAGTAGTTTAAGCTCTTGACCTGTGGCGGAACCGTCAGCGGATGATTGCGAACCGTCGTCGCACTGATTACCCTCATCCCTTTTTCGTAAAGCTCCTCCGGGTAAAGCTGAATGTTATCGGCTATGATAAATATCCTGCCATTCTCACAGATGAAAGGGTTCAGCCCCAGAGTCCCAACTCCGCGCGTTACCACCAGCCGAATATAGCCGTCTATCACACTGTTGGCTCTCGTAGTTTCCTCAACGGCCTCGATAAGTTCCTTTTTGCCCATTGGGATATCAAGGCGAATCACCTTCGCCGATTCATAAAGCCGCTTAATGTGCGCTTCCAACTCAAATATCCTGCCGCTGTAAACACGAATACCCTCAAAGACCCCGTCGCCATAAAGCAGACCATGGTCTAAAACAGATATCTTTGCATCTGTCTCGTCAACGAGTCCATCGCCAAGCCAAATTTTCATCTGCCTGAATCTCCAAAGCCAAAGAACTACGTTACAATTAAAAGCCCAAAACTTCTGAATGCTACCCTGTAGCTTTTCTCCTCACGTTTCAGGGCTTACTTAATTTTGCCATCAGCCAAGGTTATCACGCGGCTGGCCTTTTGCGCGATTCTTTCGTCGTGGGTCACCATCACAATCGTCTGGCCGGCCCTATTTAATTCCTCAAAGACGTTTAGGATACCATTTCCCGTCGCAGAGTCAAGATTTCCTGTCGGCTCATCGGCCAAAAGCAGCCTCGGCTCATTCATCAAGGCCCGGCAGATAGCCACCCTCTGTCTCTCGCCACCCGACAACTGATATGGCTTATGACTGGCTCGCTCACTCAAACCGAGAAGACCGAGTAATTCGCCGGCGCGTTTCTTCGCCCAAATCCGACTTCCGAGCCAGCCGATTACGCTCTTGCCCGCCATCGTCGGCAGGAAAACATTCTCCAGGACATTCAATTCGTCCAATAAATGATAAAACTGAAAGACAAAACCGACCATTTTGTTGCGGAATCTATTCAACTCACCGGACCTCATCCGTTTTAAATCCCGACCTTCAAACCTCACGACGCCTTTATCCGGTCTATCCAGCGCACCCAATATATGCAACAGCGTACTTTTGCCGCTGCCTGAGGCGCCGACCACCGCAATAAATTCATTTTTCTTTACGGCCAAGTCAACCCCCCTGAGCACGCTGACCTCCGTCGCACCCATCCGATAAGACTTGTGAAGTCCCTCAGCCTCTAACAGAAAATCGTCCTTGCTCATAATTGGCTCACCTGCAAAGTATCTACCGGCTCACATCTGGCCGCCTGCCAGCTCGGCACCGCCGCACCGACAAAACAGGCAAATATTGCCGAAAGCATAATACCCGCCAGAACTTTTAAATCAATGGCGTTGGGAATATCTCCGATAGCATACAGCCTCCTGTCCCACAACTGAAACTCGAAATGCTCAAACAGCCAGTCTTCAATCTGATTTATATGCAACAAAAACTGCCATCCGCCCACCGCTCCTATAGCAGAGCCTATCACACCCACCAAAAAGGCAAACCCTAAAAACAACGCAAGTACGCTGCCGCGAGAGACTCCAACGCTCTTCAATATCCCGATGTCCTTGCTCTTGTGACTTACAATCATATAAAAAACTACAAACACAACGAAGACCGTTATAATTCCAATCATCCCAAAGATAACAATCATCATCGTCTGCTCTGTCTCCACTGCCGCCACGAACACCCGGCTGTAAGTCTTCCAGGTTTGAACCCGCACATTCTCCAGCAGATTCGCACCACTGGCACCAGCCTTGCTCACTACGAACTCCTGCCACAATCCTGCTATCCTATCACGGCCCGTTTCCAATCTCACGCCGGGTTTAAACTTTATATGAATCCCATTCACCCGCTTACGCACCGTCCCCATCCCGCAAAGCATCTGCGCATCCTCAAAAGGCAAATAAATCCTGTTCCCATCGGCCCTGGCCAATCTACTGTGCGCAACATCACTGCAGTAGAAAGTCTTCGTATTGACCTCCCCCGCGCCGGCCTTCGCCAACGCACCTCTCGCAGTCAGAGGAAAACTTGTGATTTCAAACTTCGTCCTCGGAAGCTCTTCGGCGATTTTGTAGCCACCCTCCGAATCACGGTCAAACAAAACAGCCACACCGGGCACGCAGCCGACAAGATTCGGGTCATATCGCGGCGTAAACACATTCCCTACATTGCCCTTATCATATTCAAGCCATTCACTAAACCCTGTTACACGACTATGTGCAGTTGGCTCAACACCCATAATCTCTACACCCCGGTCACTTCGCTGTCTTCCGCCATACTGATAATCTACAATGGCGTAACTTTTTATCACTGGGGCGACGGCTTCCACGAAATCTTCAGCTTCAAGTATCTTTACAAACTGCTCATAGTACCCAAATCCCACCATCGACTTGCTGCTGACCACACAGTCGCCAACAGCGCGGTGCATATTTCTTTTGAACTCAGCCGTCAGCCCCGAGAGAACCGTAATTACAACGAAAACCACAAATACACACAGTGCCGTCGCGGCAACTGAAAAACAACTTATCCGCCTTCTGACCAAATACCGAATTGCCAAAATGACTTTATACATATCCGTCGATTACTCGTACCGTAGAATCTTCACAGGCCGCAACCTCGCTGCAACCATCGCCGGTATAAGCGCACCAATTACACAAGCCGCTATCGCCGCCAAGACTATCCACCAAACCGCGGGCCAGTTAACCTCGTTGGGTATCTTCTCAAACATGTAAACGCTGCTGCGCCACAATTTCATACCGAATACTATTCTCACCCAATCCTCAAGAGTATTTATATTTTTCGTTACAATATACCCGAGGACTATGCCGAATGCCGAGCCAACTATACCCACACAAATACCAAATCCCATAAAAATCCACGCCGCTGAACCGCTCGCCGCCCCACAGCTTTTGATAATTGCAATATCCTTCTGTTTAGTCATCACTATCATATAAAATATGCAGAATATCAGCAGCACCGTCACCGAGCATATCACCCCGAATATCAAGAGCAACACCGCCATCTGCTTGCGCAACTCGTCATAAAATTGTTCATCAGGCCGCTCACTAAGCCATATCCAGGCCCTCGAAATAGCATCCGGCTCACGCCCAAGTTCCTCCGACGCAAATTGCTCCCAGACCCGCCAGACAGCAGGCTTCAATAACACCGCCTCAGTTCCCTCGCTCGCCCGTATTCTTACATTAGCGACGCGGGTTTCACCCTCATCTCCAAAAGCAAGCCTGTAAAATTCGTCGTACGGCAGATAGAGTCTCTTGTCCTTGTAATACATTCCACTGTGAAAAACATCTGAAATCCGAAATGGCAAAACCTTCCGCTTAATCTCCCATCCGGCTTCTTCACCTGCAGTTTCCGGCTCCACTCGCACCCGACCGGAAGTAGTAAGCACTACCTGCTTTCCTATTAAATTTAGAACGGCTTTGAGGTCATACTCATCTGTCTGGTCATCCGGTTCGGCTATAACACCAATCCCGACCCAACCGCCAATATCATTCGGATACCCCGGCACATCAAAGCTGAGCCCACCGCCCTGCTGGCTCTGCCTCAGCAGCGATTGGCTCAAATCACTGTCCTTGCTCTCGCGCTTGGCGTCAACTCCCCATATCCACGCCTCGCGAACATCCCCAGTGCCAAGACGCAGCAGCCCCCCACCGGGAAGAAAGGGACTCGCACATTCAACACCGGGAACTTGCTCGATTTTATCAATAAGAATGTCGTATTTCGGAGCCATGCGGGGTACAAGCATAATGTCCCTCATTCCACTGATATCCGCTTGCTTCAGAGACTCAATAAAGCCGGTAAACAGACTATTCACTACTATCAGAAGAGCACACGACAGGGCAACGGCAGCGATACTCAGTAATACAATCTTTCTCTTACGCAGGTATCGCAGCCACAAAAATAATTTCAGCATCTCAGGCCCAATCGATTCAGTCTTTGGCAGGCTTCAGAAGCGGAAACAGCACCACATCACGAATACTTGCAGCGCCGGTCAAAACCATTACCAGTCTGTCTATTCCGATACCCAGCCCCCCCGCCGGCGGCATGCCATATTTCAGCGCTGTTATAAAATCGGCATCCATCTTCGCCATCGACTCGGTCTGTCCGCGAAGCTGGATTTTAAAGTTCTCCTCTTGAACAGCAGGGTCGTTCAATTCTGTATAGGCATTGGCCAACTCCATGCCAGCTATATACAGCTCAAACCGCTCGGCATATTTCGGATTATCTTTCTTAGGTCTCGTTAAAGGACACAACTGGGCCGGATAGTCCATCACAAATGTTGGGGCAACGAGATTATCTTCAACAGTAGCCTCGAAAACCTTACTGATAACCACGGCATCGTCCATGGCACCCTCATCCAGCCCAAGCTCCTGCGCCTTTTCTCTGACAGTACTTATATCATCAATACTGCATCCGCTATGTTCGGCCAGCAGCTCCGCATATTCGGCCCGGCGCCAGGGCCGGTTATAATTGATTGGCAGATCTGCGAACCGAACCTGCTTACCAGCACAGTGCTTTTCCACGCACTGAGAGATAATTTCCTCTGTCAAATCCATCATCACATTGTAATCTGCGTAGGCCTGATACACTTCCAGCATCGTAAACTCAGGGTTGTGCTGTCTGCTCAGCCCCTCGTTGCGGAAATTTCTGTTTATCTCAAAGACCTTTTCCATTCCACCGACCAGCAGCCTTTTTAGAAAGAGCTCCGGCGCAATCCGCAAAAACAGGTCCATACCCAAACTGTTATGATGCGTCACAAAAGGCTTTGCAGCTGCCCCGCCCGCGATCGCCTGCATCATCGGAGTCTCAACTTCCAAAAAACCACGCTCCTGCAGAAACTCGCGAACCGTAGCAATGATAGCACTGCGCTTTTTGAACCGCTCCATCACCTCGGGATTGGCCCACAAGTCCACATACCTTCGTCTGTAGCGAAGGTCAACATCCGCCAATCCGTGAAATTTTTCCGGCGGCGGCAAAAGCGATTTGCTCAACAGCGTCACGCTGTCGGCCCATATAGTAATCTCACCGGTTTTGGTCTTGCCCAACTGACCCGGGGCACCGATTATGTCGCCAAGTTCGAGCAACTTTACAAGTGACCACTGCCCGGCGAGCCTGCTCTTGCTCAGACCAATCTGGATAGTCCCGCTGCTGTCACGCAGGGTGATAAAAATCAACTTGCCAATGTCCCTGGCCAGTACAATCCTGCCAGCACATCGGGCCCGCTGAGTTTCATCACCGTCTTTAAATCTGCTTCTAATATCTTGGGCCGGCTCGGCCCCGTCATATCTACCACCATAGGGGTCAATACCCAAGTCACTGATTGCCGAGAGCTTCTGACGCCTTTGACGCTCAAATTTACTGATGTCTTCTGCCTTTGCCAAATTCGCACCCCAAATCTCAAACTCAATTCATACTCGTAGCCAGAAACCCGGATTCAATCAGTTTGGTCTTGATAAGCAAAACACCCACTGCCAGCTGGGGGTCGGCCGCTAGCGTCTCCTCAACCGTATGTCTTCTCAAAGGTACTCGGTCCTCATCGTGGTCCGCTTTAACCAGCACATCATTGTCCCTCTGTACATCAAACATCTTCTTAATTTCATCGCTTCTTAATTTGACCTCAATATTCGGCCCAACGCCCCAATCATCCCTGCCCTGCTTTTTCATTGCGTCCCTGCTTTCAACCCTCTGGCCTGAAGGCAGATGATAATACGCCATCGTGTACTTTAGCTGGGCACCGACCTTCGGATACTGGGCTATCCCCTGAACGCTGCCCTTGCCGTGAGTCCTTTCGCCAACCAATATTGCCCGGTTATGTGTCTTATCCGCCAACGCTCCCGCTACAATTTCCGAAGCGCTCGCAGAATACCGGTTTATGAGCACAACGAGCGGATAATCCGGATGTGTTCCCGCCCTGCGCGCCTCCTTATAAGTCGATGCAATCCAGGACTTGGGGCGCGTAATGACTATCAATCCTTCCTTGAGGAATTTGTCAGCCACCTCAACGGCGGCATTTAAAATCCCGCCGCTATTGAATCGCAAATCCAAAATCAAGCCCCTCAAACCTTCGGCCTCAAGCTCATTGAGCACCCTCTCAAGACCCGAAGCAGTCCTCTCAGAAAAACTGGTAACGCGCACGTAACCGATCCCATCTGCCTGGTCAATCATATACCGCCAGAGGCCTCGTTCGGTCCTTTGCCAACCGCGAATTGTCGGAACAATTATCTTAGCTCTGGTTATTATAATATCAAAGCTCTGCTGTTCACCGGCACGTCCTATTGTCAACGTCACCTCAGTGCCTGCAGGGCCGGTAATATTCTTAACCGCGCACGAAAGAGTCATATCCTTGGTTTCAATACCATCAACTTCTTCTATCACATCACCTGCATCAAGGCCCGAATTATATGCCGGCGTGTCAGGCAGCAGACTCACCACGGTCAACAGACCTTTTTGTTTTGAAATCTCTATGCCAATACCCGTAAACTCATTGGTCATTACCTTTTCAAAATCCTGCACCTGCCTGGGCCAAACCATAATTGTATAAGGATCAAGCGCAGCCAGTGCTGCCTCCACGAAATGCGCAATCAACACGCCGCTGGGCAATTCCACAGTTGTCGTGTTCAGCGATAGGACCTCCTCGAAAATACCTATAAACTTATCCTTACTCATCATCGGCGACTGTTTAACTTCATCCAAAACCGCTCCCAGTGCCACCGACCAGGCCGAAAGCTTTGCATCGTATTCCATGTCAAACGTACCGTCTTGCTGTTCGCCCAACGCATCACGCACAACACTCGATGAATTCACCACCTCCGCCAGTAACTTACAGCGCTCGATGGCTTTGATTGCCATCTGGCGATAATCAATGGGGCTGACGTAATTGAATCGCAAAGCATCAACCGCCCAAATAAACATCTCCTTCCTTATACCCGCGTAACGCTCCTCGCGCGTCTCGCAGGAGCTATCTCGAAAAGAGCCCACAATATTGGCCTTTTCCAACAACCGCTCGGCATAGTCCGAATATGCCTCGTTATCCTTATCAATCGACTGCAGCCAACTGTAGCAACTAATGTACGCGTCAAACCAATCGCCTTCCGATTCGAATTCCGCGGCCTTGTCTATCGCCATTTGAAAAACTTGCTTTACAAACAACTCCGATAGAAGTGCATCTCTCTGCTGCTCATCCGCAAATTCCCTTACGTTGGCAATAACTGAAAGTATCTCTGGAATATCATTTACTTCGTTGGTATCTGCCTCAAGTCGGAACTTATCCAGCTCAGCCAGCTTTTCTGCATACGCAGCTTCTCGTTCCGACCGACGCCGCTGAACTAAATCCTCATGTTCGGCAACAACCTCCCCTAACCGACCAAGCTGAGGAGATTGACCCGGGGCGTTTTGTTTTATTAGCTCACCGACAGCATGAAATTCGCCCTGATAAACCAGGTCACAAGCCGCCTTAACAACATTGGCGTCTGCCGGTTTTGTCCCTGGAACTTCAATAGGAGCCGGTTGTTCCGGTACTCGGCAGCAAATTAAGCCACAAACAATCACCGCCAAACAGGCCAGCCAAATCAAATATTTATTTTTAGCCCACAAATTTCATACCTCGCTTCAAAACAGTACAAGGACAGTTATAAGTTGCGACCTTATAATTACAACCCGTGCCCCGTTATGAACACTCAGATGCTTTTCCGGCGCAACCCAGAACCTGCAGCTTATGTTTAACCATATTTCTGATAGCTTCTCTGCCAGGGCCAAGGTATTTGCGCGGGTCGAACTCGCCGGGACTCTCGACAAAAACCTGCCTGATTTTAGCAGTAAGCGCCATTCGTAAATCAGTATCGATATTGACCTTGCACACAGCCATCTTTACCGCGCGGCTTATAGCATCCTCCGGCACACCCATCGCATCCGGCATATCACCACCGTATTTGTTAATAAGGTCTTTGAACTCCTTCAGCACACTGCTTGAGCCGTGCATAACCAGCGGAAAGCCCGGAAGTCGCTTGCTGACACCCTCTATCACATCAAGCGCCAACTTCGGCTCGCTCTTGAACTTAAAAGCACCGTGACTGGTACCACAAGCTATTGCCAGAGAATCACAGTCCGTCTTCCCTACAAACTCCTCCACCTGCGCCGGGTCCGTCAGGTGCTTGCTGATATCATCACCGCTCACACCTACCACGTCTTCCTCGATGCCGCCCAACTGGCCCAGTTCCGCCTCAACAACTACATCGTGGTCATGGGCATATTCGACCACCTCTCGGGTGAGTTTGACGTTTTCTTCAAACGGCAGCTTCGACGCATCAATCATCACCGACGTAAAACCATCATCCACACACTGTTTGCAAACCTCAAATGTATCGCCGTGGTCCAGGTGCATCGCAATAGGAATGTCGGGATTCTCCGCAACCGCCACATCAATAATTGCTCTCAAATAGCTCATGCTCGCGTATTTCCTCGCTCCTCTGGATATTTGCAGGATAAGCGGCGCCTTCTCTTCTGCTATAGCACTTATAATCCCCTGCGTAATCTCCATATTGTTCACATTGAACGCACCAATCGCATAGCCGCCTTTATAAGCCATCTCAAACATCTTTTTTGTGCCGACCAATGCCATAAGAACTCTCCTTACTAAAACTTAAAGCCAAAGCCTAAAAACCATAACTGAAAATTCAAAATATAAACACTGAAAACGTAAAGCCCAAGGCGAAAAGCTATAACAAAGAGCCCAAGAACATAAAACTGCTCACAACTCGTGAACCGGGGCTGTATGGATTTTTCAATAACCGACCGGGCCGCCCACTCCCATATACCTTCTCGGCCCAAGAGCCATCTCCGGAACGCCCTGAGGCCATATACTAAAAACAACTGACTGCCTGTCCAGAGACTCATCGGCACTATACGTAAGGCTGCAATATATCCTGTGATACCGCCTTATCACCGTTACATCGCTTCGCACGTTCGCACCGTAGTCAAAATCAAACTGCTGCGAAAAAACCACCGTATATCGCGGGTCAAGCACATAAGTGGCGGCAAAAGTAAATGCATTCGAACCCCTCTCCTCATCGCCGGCCACATCAATCTCAACCCGCCTCAAATACCTGCTGCCTACATAATAACTCAAATTCGGCCAAACCAAACGCGAAAAACCGATATTCAATTGCTGCACCACTCCGCTTTGCATATCAAAATACATATCACTCAGCACTGCCGCTGTATCGCTTAGGCGCCAGATATAGTCGGCGCCGAAGTAATCCCTCCTTGGGCCCCACATCTCAAATCTCTGCAGACTGCTGCTAAGGTCCCCATTGAAGATCTCAGGGGCCGAAAGCACGCGCAGCGGCACCATCGGAGAATTCCAGATAAATCTGTCTGGACCGGATGAACCTGCATCGCCTGAAGGGTCATCAACCCACGTAGCATCAATATCCAGCCGCATCCAGTCAACGGTCCGCTGCTGGCCAGCCGGGCCTCTCTTAGTCTGCAATCGCTGAGAAACAGCAACATTCAGCATATCACGCTGTTTGACCGCTGAATCATTCTCCTCATAAAAGACAGCGGTCACCTGTGGTTTTATGATATGCCGCAACTGGTCCAAATCCCAAAGCCGTGACTCCACATCACGATAAACTTTCCAATATTGCGTCCCGACACGCAGACCCGCTTCGCCAATCCAGGCCTTATCCTCACCAAATTCGCCCGTACCACTTCCGTCAACAAGCGTCCGCGTGAAACCGCTGCGGTCATCATAACCGAAGGTACCGGCCACAAACGGCATAATCTTAAACGGCGCCGCCCAAACCGGCATATCGACCTCGGTCCGGTGTGATACAAACGCAAACCGCTGCTCATCGATAGCTATGGCATGATCGTTGCCTATTCTCTGTCGCAATCGGCCGACCTCTGTATCGCTGTACAAAGTGAACCTGTCATCGAAAAGCGACTCGCCCGTCAAATGAAACTCACCCGACGGTAATTCTTCAAGCTCATCCTCAAAATCGTTTATCCGCCCCTTGGCGAGCAGAGAAACCGCCCAATTATCTTCCAAGCGCTTCAGATGAACATACGTTTCCTGTTCGCGCACATTAAATTCGCTGCGATAGTACGATTCAATAAAATTCTCATCGGATGCATAATCGACCCCGGCTGCGAGCTGCCAGTTGTACGGTAGAAAATGCCTGTGCTGCCAGTGGAACCGGCCGCGAAGCTCACGAGGCGGTTCAAGATCTTTCCGCTCCCTGCCAAGCCTGTCTTCACCTCTATCACTTATTATGTACCCCAAAAGCCTGCCGAAATAATCCTCACTCTCGTATTCAATCTCTGCGCCGGTGCCTATGCCCCGCTTGTCATAGTAGTCCAGACTAAAGGTACTTTCGGTCCCGGCCGGCTCGGTTAATCCCAGCAGCCTTGATAAATACCATTCTGTCTCGACCGATGTGCCCCACGTATTGTCGTTACCGACGTGTACGCCTTTGAGCGGAACATCAGGTCTTTGCAGATTACTGCGCATAAAAGGCCAGTGGAAAATCGTCTTATCACCCACCTTCAAACGCACATCCTGCATCTGGGCATCATAACTGCTGTCCGTAACCTGCTCCATCTGCGCATCGACCGTGGTCGTATCGGTAATAATAACACTCGAGGCGTCAAGTGAAACTTGAGGTAGATGGAATTCACTGGTTGTCAAAGTGATATTTTCAGCGGCAAATTTATTTTCCGCCAACCGCCGCAGTTTCGCAGCCCGGACATAAATTGGAATCCCCCGATCCACATCGAAATTCCTCATCACCGCATTTATCGCAAGTGCTCTTTTTCTTTCGAAATCGTAGTATATCTCATCGGCCCGAATTGTCCGCTGACCTTCAGTCATCACAACATCGCCGGACATATAAATTGCCCTCACGGCTCTCCCGGCCGGCATATCTTCCGCTGTAACTACGTCTGCGCTGGGCTGAAGTTCCTCGCTTGAGTAGAATATAACTGTGTTATCAGCCAGTAATTCCAGCAGACCGCCCTTTTCGTCCTGCTTCTGCCACACATAGAATCTGCCGGTAACCGTTGCAACATCTGTCCCGTCCGGCGCCTTGGCAGACTCTATCTGAGGCGCAGCTTCGCCCACCGGCGCTATATTAACCGGATACCTAAAACGGGGCTCCTTCACCTCCGGCTCCGGCACAGTTGCTTCAGGCGGCTTCTCCTCTCTCTCAAATATCCTCTCGATAAAACCGGGCTTGCGCGGCTCTGCAACAACTTCCTCTTTTTCAGGAACCGCCTCTTCTGCAACCACTTCTTCAGCCGGCTTTTCCGGCGGTATTTCTTGCGGCGGCAACTCGGGCACGAGCGCCTCGGCTTCAACAAAAAACCTCGGCACAACAGGCTTAATCGATGCCTCAGCCCTTTTATAAAGCTCCAATCCGCGAGGGTCGTCCACTTGTCTTTTCTCGGCCGTTACGAAAACCTCGCCGCTGACGCCAAACCGAACGAACATCATCTGGCCATCTTCTAATATCTTCCCGCTCAAATCGGTCGTCCTGGCACTCTTGCCTTTCTTAATCGATACATTGCCCTCCAAGTACGCCCGCGCCATATAATCGACCTGAATGCGACCACGAAACTCAGTTGTCACACTGTCCAGCCATACGACCGCACTGTCGCTAAAAAACTGATTGGCCCCAATCGACATCAAAAAGCCATCCTGCAAAACAAGCATGTGCTCACCGGGATTCGGTTGATAGCTTATCAGTTGCCCCCCCCGCAGATGCAAATCCTGACCGACAAAGGCCCGGGCTTTCTGTTCCCCAATAGCCCATGAAACTGCCGCAGGCAGAAAAACCGATAAACCTAAAATAAACAGTTGTCTCTTTTGAATTCTCATACTGAGTTCCCATTTTGCCACCTGATGCAAAATGGGGCACTTCCGTTATCCTGCAAAATCCAGCCTTCCGTTGGCATTTGTCGCAGATTATAGCTGCTCATTTCCGCAAAGCCAGTAAAAACCGTCCTAATCTCGATTTGTCAAAATTGACACCTTGATTTATCTCAAGGTTTCCTGTAAAAACAGGTTTATCTGGACAGGATACAAAATACCCAATGCAGATTTATGGCTAAGAGCGAACTCTCAACATATCAAAAGGCGGTAATCTCGCGGTATTACGATAACCTCGATACGATAATGCTCGGCAAACTTGGCGAGCTGGTAACAGAGCTATACCTTGCGGATACAAGCGCGAAAAAAGAAAGACTCTGGCAAAGAGCGCAAAAAGCAATGAAAAAGCTAAAAGTCCCGCCCGCAATAATCGACCATATAATGGAAAAACAAAGCGTGGAAATACTGGCCAAAAACCTACAAGACTGGCTCAGTAAAGACAAGAAAAAGTGAGAAAACGCAGGCACATATGACCGAAGAATATCTCGCTTCACAAAAAGTATACTCAACAGAAAGTCTCGGTAAGTTAAGCATCGCCGATATGCTGGCCTACTTCGAGGAAAAAGGGGCGATGCGCGTCTCCGACCTGCATATCAAAATCGGAGCACCGCCTACTTACCGCATTGATGGCGAACTGGTAAAATTAAAAGGCCTGAATCTCACACCCGAAACAGCAAAACAGCTAATCTATCCGCTTCTCAGCGAACGAAATCTGCAGAAACTCATCAACCAATACAGCGTGGACTGCTCTTATCGGTATGGCTCTCTGCAGTTTCGAATAAACGTCTTCATGGACAACGACGGCATCTGCGCCGCAATCCGCGCACTGTCAATGGACGTCCCGAAAATCGAGAAAATCGGCTTTCCCAACGACATTTGGAAGGACATCGTCAATCGCAAGCACGGCCTGGTTCTCGTAACAGGCATCACCGGCGCCGGAAAATCTACAACCATCGCCTCTCTGATTGACAGAATCAGTGAAAAACACGCCTGTAGAATCATAACCGTTGAAGACCCCATCGAGTATATCTACCAGCAGAAATATTCCATAGTCTCGCAGCGAGAGGTCGGAAGAGATGTCAAATCCTTTGTCGACGGATTAAGAGCGATGCTCCGCGAAGACCCCGACATAATATTTGTCGGAGAGATGCGAGACCCCGAAACCATAGCCATGACACTTATGGCCGCCGAAACGGGGCACCTGGTGTTCTCCACGCTGCACACAAGAGATGCCACGGGTACAGTCGCGCGAGTACTCGACTACTTCCCGCCCGGAAGACAACACGAGGTACGAAATCAGCTCTCCCTCGGACTGGCCTACATCATCAGTCAAAAACTCATACCCAAAAAAGACGGCAAGGGCAGAATTGTCGCAATGGAAATAGTTAATAATACCCATTACGCATGCGCGAATCTGATACGCACCGGCAAGGTCGAGCAGCTATACTCACAACTACAGACGAAGACCAAAAACAAACCTGACGAGAAAATGATAACTTTGGAAAGCCACCTTGCCAGATTGGTAAAGGATGACAAGCTCGACCTGCTCGAAGCTCAGAAATGGGCCAATAATATCAGCAGCTTCACCGACGCCATGAAGCGGATTTAACGGCCTGATTATGACAATCCAGTTCTATTGCCCCAATTGTGATTCGCTGATAGCCTTTGACAGCAAGCACGCGGGCAAACGTGCCCGCTGCCTAACCTGCGGACAGGTTCTTATTATACCCTCCAAAGACCACGAAAAACCAAAAAAAATTGGACCTGAGCGTGAAAAGAGCGAACCCACACCCGGCTTCTACCGTGCCGTCTTCCTGGACAGCTGCAAGATATTCTTCGACCCTGAAAATGCAACTTCGCTGCTGTTCGTTATCGCAGCAGTATGTTTCAAATTCTTTCTCGGAAAGGCGATATGCTGCATGAACTACATCTCGTACGTTGTTGTCTGGGGCTGGCTGCTGGGATTCTACCTCAATATCATCTACGAGACCGCCTTCGAGATAGACAAACTGCCCGAGATTTTCCTCGGAACGAGCATCACTTTCCTGTGGTATATCATCAAACCCTTTCTTACCTTCTTTTTTACTATGTTCGCCGTCCAGCTCCCATTCGTAATCACCCTGATATTACTACAGGATAGAGGCATCACGTACGAAAATATGTGGCAGGCGCATACCGGCCTGCATTTACTCCTCCAGGCCTTGTTCATCTTCGGCCTGTTTCTGTTCCCAATGGCCGTTTTGACTACGGCCGTAGGAAACGACATCACTCTACTTAGGCCCGATTACATACTAGTGCCGGTGCTCAAAGCACCGCTGCCATATACAATCGTCGTGGCTTTACTTGTCGCTGCTTGTGTCGTCGAGATGCAGACCACCCAATATGATGGTTCGGCTCCCTTGATAACCGCCGCTAATTTGGCAATCAATCTGGCCATACAGGTAATTGCTATAATCGCTATGCGCTCAATCGGCCTGTTCTACAGACACTACTCCTGCCACCTCCCGTGGTAAACCTCGAAACCTCGAAATAACCCCCCATACACAGGAAAATTGATGTAATCCGACACTAATGTTCCGGCTCTCTGCTTTTCCTTTTCAACTCAGAAGCTCGAACAATCACATACGCCACAAGTGCGAAGACAAAGAACACAAGAAGCATCCACGCTGTACCTTGCAGCGTAGCTATTATAGTTCGATATACTTCAAGCACCCACCGCTCCGGGTTCAGCTCGATTATCTTGGAGCCCTCGTATCTCGGCTCGGTAATGTACTTCTCAAGTTCCCATATCCTTACGCCGCTTGATATCCCCGTCACATAGATTGCGAATTTAAGATACTTTGACCACGCCCTGCTTATCTCATCTGATATAATGCGAACAAGAATCTTGTCAATCGGCTTGGCAAAAACCAAAACCACAATAGATGAAACCACAAACGCAATTCCAAACGTTACAATCAAGAGCGTGATAAACATATCGTTCCCCTTTCCTCTGCCTCACTCCCCTCTGCCTTACGTTCTGTAGCTCTGAAACTACTCAAACCTGAAACCACAAGTATCTGCTGTAATAAACTCCGATTCTGTCCTCGGATACTTTCTACAACTTAAAGGACGCAACTGATAAATTTTACAATAACTGCTTCCATCAGGCCTATACCGCAGGAACGGACAGACATTCGGCAGCCTGCAACATCGGCCACAATTAACACACTCCCCCATTCTTCGCTCCGAAATAGGCAACACCGAACTAATTGTCCTTTTTGCTTTCGCAATCATAACATCTGCTGTCTCTCAGATAACAACCTTTGTCCAGCGGCCACAGCTTCAAAACCTAATGCTGGCCGACGGCTTAGAAATTATAACACCCGAAAATCCCATAACAACTCTTTTCCCGCTCATTTGAAGTTTAATTCTTAACAATCAACCGAAACTTTCGGACATGCGAGCGGTAGTGTCGGCTGTTCTGCCTCCAACTGCCTGAGAACTGCATCCACCCGGTTATCTCATCCTGCGACTGCTTCAGCCATTTAAGTGGTATCCGCGGGCAATAGGGGGATATATCAGCATTTTCCCAATTATCCTCTCTATGAACAAGTGTAAACGGCCCCCAAGGCTCCGGAGAATCGTACATCACCAGCTTACTGCCGCTGTTGCAGTCAAAATCGCGTTTTAAGCTCCACGTCAGCAGCAGATACCGCTTGATGGATTTCATGTAAACCATCTCAGGAAGGCTTATCTTCTTATGATTCGACAGAACAGGAACCGCCTTGGTCATATCGCTGCACCAGAAAGGACCGCCGGAGCCGTCAAACCCACAAACAAATTCCCATGCTTGCCTCTCAATAATGCGGCCCTTCGGCACCCTGCCGATTCTTAAATGCGAGCCGTTGTCCCATTGCTCGGCTGAAACCGCATAAACAAACCCATCTCTCGCTCCTTCGTTATTCTTGCCAAAATTAACAAAGGCAGGGCCACCAAAAATATATCCCGGAAACATAGGCTCCTTTATGCTGTTAATGTCCGGCGTCCACGTCAAACCGTGGTCTTTCGAGCATACGATAGTCGCATTTGTCCCGTGCTGGCTCTTTTTACCATACACAGGGGGCTTTTTACCTAACAGATTCTGAAACGCAAGATACAAAACACCGTCAACGCAAATCATCCCGCAAGGCTTGGGCCCATCCCCGCCGTTGCCGTAATAACCGTACATCTCATTGACCTTGCTGATTTTATAATTCGGCGGATAACCGGCGAACTTCTCGACATCAAGACCTACCGCCTTTTTGCCCCAGTGCGGGTCCCCCGAAGAGGCATAAATCTCACCGTCATCAGCCCACGTCATCGGGTATGTATCACCGCGTACCGCAGGTCCCGCCTTCTCGAACCAAATGGTATACACCGTACCAAGCTCACTCACCTCCTCACCGGCCGCAGGGTCCGGATAGGTAATCTGCTCACCGAGCCACTCAAGGCCTTTTATCACATCACTGCGCGATACCGGCGCAACCGCAGAACCAGCCGACTCCTTACTTTTAGTCTCTCCCAAGCCTGTCGAGAAACCAATCAATAAAACACCAGCACTGAGTATGGACATTCTTTTCACTTCGTTACTCCTTTAATCTCTAACGCTTTTTATAAAAACCATTCGTGCAAAATCCTTTCAAAACAAGACCTAAGACACTTTTAAGAACGCCCAGACTCTATAGATTTCACAATATTATAAACAACCATATTATAAGCAACCTCCATCTGGTATTTATCAGCCAACTTTATCACAGCCCCGTTTAAAGCATTAATTTCTGTTTTCTTGTGCGCAAGAATATCCTGCAGCGTCGATGATTTGTGCTCAGCCGTATCGGGCACCAGCTTACTATAGAAAACTTCGAGAAAATCTTCCGCCTTTTGCCAATGCGTCTGGTATCCTGCCGCCGCCATAACACCGAATACTTCCCTGACAATCCCGTTCATTATAGCCCGTGTAAATTCATTCTCCGCCAACGCTCCATACGGCATATCAAGAATCGCACCAAGAGGGTTCAGTGCACAATTGTACAGCATCTTCGCCCACAGGTCCCTGCCTACATCACTTGTCACCTCACAAGGTATGTCACCTTTGCTTATAAACTCGCATAACTTCTCAACACAGGCCGCATCACGACCGAATAAACTACCGATATGAATCGAGTCCGCATGTACCGTTATCTCAACTGCGTTTTTTTCGAGTCTGCGAAATCCCGTAATCACCCGTGCGTTGTAAACCTGTCCCTGCTCAAAAAAAGGCAGAAATACCTCCGCGTTGCCCCACCCATTTTGGAACAATACTATCTTAGTCTCTTCGCCGAACAGTTGCCTGTGTCCGGACAGCTCTCTCGCCGCCACGGAAGTATCAAATGATTTGACACAGACTAGTATATAGTCGTAGCTCCTGCCTTGGATATCTTCCAACGAGCAGCAACTTCCAAACTTCTTCGCCTCCGCGCGATAGTCGCCGAAAATACCTGTGCGCGCCAAGCCACCGTCGTGCAAAGCACGCACCGTAGCCTCTCTGCCGATAATATCAACCTCCGCGTCGGCTTTTATCAGGCAGCTCGCGATACCAAGGCCAACTGAACCACCTCCATATACTAACACTCTCATAACGGCGACTATTATAATCCCACTTCCGAAATCTGAAATGCAAAAAACCTAAAACCGACAGCCCGTGTACAAACAATAACGCCCCTCAGTAAATGAACATACGACAACGACACCGCGCATGAAAAAAGCCAGATTCCGGGGAATTCGGGAATCTGGCTTCGGAGGAGGGTGATGAATGCGCCATTGCCCTAAGATTCAAGGCAATGGTTTACTTCGGACTCTCCCTTCGCTGGCCCTGTCCTTCTGAACCTCGCCTCAGCACGCTCGAACTCTGTGCCGGGCGATTCACCTTCAGTTCAGAAATTAACCGCTCAGCTAATTCAGCAACAGTCTCATCTTTTTCCAAAACCTTGCCCATCTTTCACGCTACCTAACGTCAAACGATTTCGCGGCCCGATACATTTATTCGGCACGTCCAGCAAAACCTAATGTTCAAACCGCCTGACCATAATCATCCAATGCCCTCTGTTTGTCAATCGGGGCCAGACCTGTTTTTTCTATAGGGGAAAACCCTATACCCCCATCAAACAACCTTAAACCCCAAAAAAACCAAAAACAAATTGACGGCCCGCAGCAGGAAATGTCCTGGTCGTCGCCGGCCACTGTTTCTTTCCGGGACTTACCGAAGATTGGCAGCACAAAAACGGATGCATCCGCATAAATTACGCTCAGGACCAGAAAACCGTCACTGCGGGCCTTAAAATCATCGGCGACGAGATAAAAAAAGCCTACAAAACCACCTAAACCAGTCTCCCGCCGACCGAAGTGAGCTTCTTAGTTCCGCAATTCTATTGCGATGCTGGGGGCCCTTGACTGCCGATGCGGCCAACCAACAGCAGTAACAGGCACGCCCCCGTGATTATCCCTATGATGCTCATCAGCTTGACCAAGGCCTGCCTCACTGCCTCGTTTTCAAAGATGTCCAGCACGTACAATGATGCAATTACCGCTAGCGCAACAATCGCAATCATTAAGGCCGTCTTGACGATCGCCAAAAATCCCTTTGACATAATCTCCTTACTCCTTTCCAAAGCTAAACCTCCGGCTCAGCCCTTCTTCAGCAACAAATCATACTCGGTTTCAAACCGCAGCTTGTGCTTTACTTCCTCCTGTGCCAAACCCAAAAGCACTTCCCGCGTCTGCTCATCTTTGACTTGCGCTACCATAGCCACATAAGTCCTGAAAGCCGCATCCTCCTTTTCTATCCCCAGCATAAGTACATCCTTGTAATCCATATCCAGCGCTGCATCAGTATCCGATATAATATACTCATGCTCCGGCAGAGTAACTCCTTCACCTTCCTCCAATACCTTGCCTGTCTTCATAAATTCCAGTTCCAGCTTGGCCTTGTGTTCCAGTTCCTCCTCCGCTAACTCCTCAAAGACCTTACGAATCTCTGCACTGGCCACACGCTCCGCCAGAGCCAGATAAAACCGGTTCGCCTCCACCTCCCTCGCTATCGCAAATGCCAAAATGTCCTCATCAGGTTTTACTCTGCCCATCGCGGACCTCTTGTCTCAAATCACCAGTCTTCCGTCTTTAACAAATTATACCCCTTTTAGACAAGACCGCCACAAAATTACCCAGATTTGCCCTATTATTACCTCGCGCTTTTCTACTTTTTACTCTTTACAACACTTCACGCAGCATCCGCTCCAGCAGCTCCATTGGCAGACCCATCACATTAGTCAAACTGCCATCGATTTTCTCAATAAACTCGTCACCTTCTTCTTGTATGGCGTAAGCACCCGCCTTGTCCTGCCATGAACCGCTCATGATATGCTCGGCCATCTGCTCCTCACTCATTTTCTTCGGATAAATGGTCGTCGTATCACTCTCCACCAATTCGACACCATCTTCTAATCTGACAATCGCAACAGCCGTCACAACTTTGTGAGGCCTACTGAATAACTTCCTTGTAATCTCCTCGGCCTCTTTCGCATCTGCAGGTTTGCCGATTATTTCCTCGTCAAAATCCACCACGGTATCCGCCGCAATGACCAAACGACCCGGAAAATCACCGGCCACACTTCTCGCCTTCGCCAATGCCAGCCGCTTAGCGTAATCACATGGCCCAATACGCTCAGCCCCAAAAGCCGATTCGTCGATATCAGGAACCACAACCATAAACTCATAGCCGGCTTCGGTCAACAAATCTTTCCGCCGGGGCGAAACCGAAGCCAAAATGATGGAAACTGTAAGCTCATCAGCCATAACTGTCTATTTCAGCCGTACGTGATATACTATCTTCCTGCAGAACGCCAGATACTCTTCTTCTATCTTGTCAAAATCATCGCCGATGTACCGTTCAAATAACTCCAACCCAACAGCCCGATTCCACCGGACTGTAAGCGGGATGTTTCGATCCGCTGCGATTCTCCTGTTCTGCTCACTGAGCGGCCAATTACCGCTCAGACCATCCAGCAGCAGCCGTTGATAACGCCACAGCCGCTTGCCGTAATCTTCCTCCCGCAGAAAACGAACCAGCGCATATGCTTGACTATAAAAAGCCACTACCGCCTCTTCTTTCTCTGTGGTCAGCACCTCTCCCGGGTTCACAGCTATCAATTCTTTCAGCGGCATGACCTCGTCTTTCAGCAGCGTCTTCTTCAAGCCGCCCAATCGATACATATTCTTGCCAGGTTCAAAATAGAAAAAGCCTCCGCTTTCTCTACTGACCTCAAAGAGCATTGCGATACCTTCGTCAAGCCAGCTCGGCAGGCGAAATTGAAAAAGCCTTTTGTTAAACTGGTGCCAACCCTCGTGTCCGAGAGCAGAGAAAGTCCGCTCTCTGCCGATATTGTACGCCACGCACGCACCGTTTAGATAATATGCACCTGCCTTTATTTTACGGAACATCGACGCCTGCCGGCCCGCAAAGGTCTTCGTAAAATCCTCCCATTGTTTACGCTCGGCAAAAAGATAAACAGGGAACTTGGCTGTTGTCTCGATAGGCTCAGGCAATTGGCCGTTATAGCCGCGATACGCCGACTCCAAAAACCCGGGGACCTCTGATAGCATCAGTGGCTCTAAAAGCGTTGTAAAAATCTCATAGTGAGCGGTGGACAGCTTGAGCCCCGGCCCATACTCGTTCTGCCATACCTCCACGGATTTCAAGGCAGGTAGATTCCGTCCCCGCAGGTAGCCAATCATCCCTTCAGGCGTATCAATCCGCTGCACTTTACCTTCCATCGTCCCAACAGAGCCGGGTTCAGAACAACCAGCCAAGCAGACGACCGCAAGCGCCCAAACTAACGCCCAATTCCTTGCCACAATTGTTTCTCTCCCGCTCAGATTTCCTTGAATTCCGAACCTAATACCTCGGCGGTAAATAAATAAACCTCAGTAGACGGGTCTTTCCACGCATCAGCCGGCAGGCCTGCTTTGTGTGCACAGCAGTATGAAAGGAACTCCTCCTTGCTCCAGCCGGTTTCGGTGGCAACCTGAGGCAAAAAACACCCCGATGCACAGCCTTTCTTTATATAAATGCCGTCAACTCCAAGACGAAGGCTCAATGGCTCATCGGTCCGCTTCAACGGCGACAGAACCGATATCTCGATATCCAACTCATCCAGCTCATCGGCCGTTATCCGGTCGGCAAAAAAACGAGGGTCGCCGGTAGCCGAGGCCTTCGCCATCTCAACAACCAGCTCAACAAGAGGTTTATCGGAAGTGAATTGACCGATACAACCTCGCAACCGGCCCTGGTTTTTCAACGTTACAAAACAGCCGCAGTGAGCATTCAGTTCAGAGTCATCAGATCCAGCCCTCGGAACAGCCCCGCTCGTGATGACCGCTTCAACCGTATCGCGGGCAATCTTCAGAAGTGTTTGTTTTTGAGTGTCGTTCATTTCTCAGCCGGCAAATATATGTCCCAGCCACTTTATCAGATATGCCACAATAGCCAGTAATATGATAACGACAACCGTGGCAAGATTAAAGTATTTTTCTATCAGGGTCCGCGCACGCTCACCAAGAAAATAAAACAATAATCCCTCCGAGCCAAACCTCATCGTCCGAAATACCACACTTATTACTATAAATTTCACCAGTGAGACCTCCGCCATCCCGCCGACCCAGCTGAAAATCATATAAGGCACCGGCGTAAGCGCCGAAATAGCAATCGCCCAAAAATCATACCTCTGGTAAAGCTCAAGTGCAAACTGTGCCTTCGAGCCAAGACCAACGGTGTTAAATAAACCAACCACCCTATCAGGCCCTATCGCCAAACCAAGAGAAAAGGCAATTGTACCCCCCAGAACAGAAAAGAACGCGCATGTCAGGCCGTATCTTATCGAGCGCCTCGGCCTGCCCAAACAAAGCCCAATAACCATAACATCCGCAGGAATCGGAACGCAAATCGGCTCGGTCAAAGCAAGCACAATAAGCGCCGGCACGCCGAATCGTGTATCAGCCCAGTGAACTACCCAGTTGTACAGCCGCCTGTGCAACCGCCACCATGCAACAGTATCACTCTGCTGCGGCTCCCTGACAATATCATCCATTCCGTCACCAAACATAATTTTTGTACTAAAAATAAGGCCACCTTGTTACAATGTCAACGAGCAAATTTCGCACTATGAATTGAGCCACGAGATAACAGCTGCAAGTCACGAACTATGGTTGGCAAAGAGCAAATCACAACCCTCAGCGACGGATTGCGGGTACTGGCGCCGGCCAAGGTAAACCTGAGCCTGCTCATAGCCGGTAAGCGGCCTGATGGCTTCCACGAAATAGAAACCATAATGGCCAAGGTTAACCTCTTCGACGAAATTCTCATCCAGCCAGGCGAAAAGCCCGACATCGAACTTCTCTGCAAAGGCCCATACTGGGCACCCCAGGGAAAGCAAAATCTCGCCTACAAAGCATCTGAAATGCTTCTGGAAAACTCCCGCTCACAGGCCAATATCAAAATCACAGTGAAAAAGAATATTCCGGCCGGCTCCGGACTTGGCTCAGCAAGCAGTGATGCAGCCGCAACTCTCATAGCTCTTAACAAATATTTGGATTTAAAACTTTCCAACCACCGGCTCGCCAAACTCGCACCAAAACTCGGCAGCGATGTCGCTTTCTTCCTGGGTGGTCCGCTGGCGTTCTGTACCGGAAAAGGCGAAAAAATAAAAAAATTAAAAGAAAATTTTAACTTTTCCGCACTGCTCATACTCCCTGATGTAAGTGTCTCTACCAAAAAGGTTTACGCAAATTATAAGCATAACCCAGCCATCTACCAAAAGCTCAGCACACAGATAAACTCGCATCTTGTGAAAAACAGGATTGATTTGGTGTCAAGAATGTGCGCAAATATGCTCGAAACAAGCTGTTTTAGTCTATATAAAGAACTTTTTGATTTGAAAGCTAAAGTTGAATCGTTAGGTATCGCTCCTTTGTGCCTGAGTGGTAGCGGGTCGGCTATGTTTTGCATTATTGAGAGTTTTGACGAGAAAAAAGTCAGAAAAAACAGACACAAACTCCGGGAAAAGACCGGTTGCAAAAGCGTTATCGTGAGCAACAACAGATGGTGAACTTTTAAGAGAGGCAAAGAAAATGGAAATCACTGAAGTTAGGGTCAAGTTAGTAGACAACAAGGATGACAGGTTAAAGGCTTTTTGCTCGGTGACGATGGACAACGAGTTTGTGGTCCGCGACATCAAAATCGTCGAAGGGGCGGGCGGTTTCTTCGTCGCCATGCCCTCGAGAAAAATGAGCGACCACTGCGAAAAATGCGGCGGCAAAAACCACCTCAGAGCCAAGTTCTGCAATAACTGCGGAACATCGCTGCCAGAAAACCGGGCAAGGAAAAACGGCAAGGGCAGAATGAAGCTACATGCCGATATAGCCCATCCAATCAATTCAGAGTGCAGGCGAAAAATTCAGGAAAAAGTTACAGCCGCCTTCAAGCAAGAGGTGGAAAAATCAAAGGAGCCCGGCTATAAACCGGTTGAGATGGATACGCTGGACGAGGATATCCCTGAAGTAATCTCCTAGTTAGAAAGAAATGCACAAGTCGCTTTTGGCCTTGTGTACTTTATTATTCTCAAACCACTTACGTGGTAAGGTCCTCAAGAACTCTATCAAGAGCGACATTCAAGCGCTCATTCAGATTGTATTCACCCTTGTTTATCTGCTGGCGGACGTCCAGAACTTTTTCCTTGCGAACCTCCGGCAGGCAAGCTATCTTTTTTAACACTTGGCCAATGGGCGTAGTATTGATGTTCTCCAGTATTTGCTCCATAAGCAAATCGTCCTCTCCGACCAGTTCCTCTCCGAAAAAATCTGATTGTCGATCTCGGTCTTCAAAACGCCCCTCAATATCGGATTTTGACATTTAAACTACCTTGCCTGATGAACTCCAAGCGAAAATGTCCATATCTCCGCCAAGAAGGCTATAACACTATATCTTGTATGCCCCCTAAATCCTTTCGAGGCACGAAACAGCCTTTACAGTATTGCTATCGACACAAGCAGAGCGAAAACTTTAGAAAAGTTTATCTTGGGTTTAACTGCCACAAAAACAAAAAGTTACATCAATTCATTGTCAAAATACCCCCTGTCAATACCAAAAACAAGCTTCCAAGAAAGCCTATTTTCACACCAAAACCCACTTCAAAAGTTTGTCTGGGAAAGATAGGCAATACACAACATATAGTGATAGAAAAAAAATTGGGATGCTAAAGCCGAAGCGATTAAACTCTCCCAGCTACCAAATGCCCCCCGTTCTTTCAGTAGTAATATTTGAAATCCAAATCCACATCCCAGGCATCACGCAGGCCCTTCTTCTTGGTCAGCTTGACCTTCGTACACTGCAAATTCGCCCAACGAAGTTGAATCGTCGAAAGAAACTTCGCAAATTTTGTGATGTCAACCTGCTTTAGAGTCACCTTGGCATTCTGGCTCCTCTGTCCGCCTGAAGTTATGATTACTCCCGAACTGAGTTTGTAATTGGTCGATTGTATTTTGCATAAACTGGCTGTTTTCTCAACGGCGAATGCGTAATCAAATTCAGCACTTGCTATCTTCGCATCGGCAAACTCCAGTCGCTCGGGATCAAGGACCAGAATCTCTGATATTATTTTCTGGGCCTTGCTGTACTGTGCCCTCTCGGCCTGCCATTTGTGTTCTGCAGCCGGCAAATATATACCCCACATAAATAATGACCACAGAGAAACTATAACCGGAATGAGCACATAATATAAAGTTGGATTTCTATATAAGTCCTTCATGCAACTTGTCCCTGGTTATTTCTTGGGCGCGACCGTTATACTGAAATTGTCACGTCCGCCCTTTGCATCGAGCCGCTGTGTCAGAACATCCAGCCTGCTTTGCTCCATTGTTTCGAACAACTTTAGCGTGTTTTTCCGGCTCGATGTGTCCCCTCTAACAATGATAGTCTTCGCCGTTATACTAATCGATTCTACAGTTAAATTCGTCCGCGCTGCACACTTGTTAAACGCATCCAGTACTAGAGTCAGCTTGGCCGATATCGATTCCTCCCCGGTAACGCTCAACTGCCCGCTCTTGACATCCTGGATGCGCCTGAATTCACTCGCAAGCTTCCTAACAGGATCGGTCTTCGGCGGTGGCTTTTTGCCGAACATAACTGCCGAGTACTCTTGCTCAAACTTATTACGCAATTGGCTGCGGTAATTGTTCTTCTGCCACAACTGCAATTGAAAATACAGCCCCAGAGCAAGCATAAGGACAGCCGCACATACGCCAAGAAACTTAATTGCCTTTTGAAGCCGAACCTTTTTACCCTGATATGGCATAAAATCGTCGCGGAAATTCACACCATGGACCTTCTCCGAACAGGATAAAGCCGCTCCATAGGCAATCGCAAAATCCACTGGCCCGGCACAACCTACCAATGCTTCCGGAACCGTGGCGGCAGCAGCCACCAAATCCACAGAACCAACTTCGATGCTGAGTTCGTCGCTCAGTTGTTGATGGTCTACAGAGCCGGTGGAATCAAAAACTCTAACACAATTTATCGGCTCGTCGGTCCCGGCCAAAACAGCGGTTACCTGCACTTCCCTTGCGAGCAATTCTTCTCTGCCCTGGCTTGGGCTAAGCAGAAATGTACGCACAGCCGGTGTCTCTTGAGACTTCGCAAAGGTGATAAAATAGCCGCTCGAGTCGGAAAGTACACACAACAGAGCATGCGAATCCTCTGGCAAAGGTATACTCTGTAAAACAAATCTCGACAAACAATTGACGTCCGGCTCTACGGTTACCGGGTCGATATTATTACTCTGCAAAGCAATAAGAACATCCGACAGCATCTTCCGTCGCGCAGTAAAGACGGTCAGTGCCGAACCACTCTGGCCGCTTGAGGTCGCTTTGAAAGCTATCGCAAGGTCCGTTATGTCCATAGCAAGAGCTTCCTCGGCATCGAACCTCACGGTAGCAGCAATCTGTTTCGGGTCGGCAAATTCGCTATGTACATTATGCTGCATGAACATTGCACAATCCAAAGCTAACGCAACCTCACAACCCTCGTACATCGGCAGTCTCTCTGCACAACCTTCTGCAATAAGACGCGCCAGTTCCTGAAGCTTTTGTTCCTCTTGTTCTTCAACGGTAACAGTAAAGCATCCCAGGACACTTCTGCTCCCACCTTCCAAGCCCAGGCAAACCACAGTCGCACTATCCTTGTTTAGATAAATTCCTAAGTAGCCACGACCCTTCACTTCAGGTAAACTCCTAAAAAGCCTTCCTCTCAACCGGAGAGTACAGCAATTTTTCCCATCTTTTTGCCTTCTTTAGTTATCGCTATAACAGCGGACGCCCTTGCCACGCCACTTACCGCCGTCACCCTAATCGTAAAAAAATTACTAGTTGCTGTGATATATTTTTGACACTTTTCAATTGAATCAGAATACCTGAGCAGCGACTTTCGTAACTCCTCCACATCATCAAAAGGCTTTATTCGTCTTCGCTGTATGACTTCCTCGGCGATTGTGTCAGCGTCGCCGCCGAAAGTAAAAGCCGCTTCCAATACGTGTCGAGGCGCTGTATTTACATTTACCTTTCGCGATGCCCACATCCCCATATATCTCAGTGCCGATTCCTTCCTGCTCTCGCTCTCTATTGTCGGTCTGCCGAGGGTATCCGTATCAATCAGCCCACTGTGAAAAAGCTTTGCAAAATCCGCAACGTGTACAGACGCGGGTATGGTCTTTCTGACCGTCCGTCTTTGGGAAACGCTTCGCCTTCCCCGTCTGGTTCTCCTCCTCGATTTTGTCTTCGTTGCCCTTCTTTCAACTATCTTTATCGGCTTAAACTCGAGTTTGAACGGCTTTATTTCACTTATTTCCTCCAACTGTTCTTTCAATGAGTCAATCTGCTCACTTTCGACATTCATCCACTCACAGAAAGTCTCCAGCCCCGCCTCGGCCTCCCTCGCCACCTCCGCATCGGCAAGCATCGCCCAGCCGATAGGATATTTTGCATTTTCGTCTTCAATTTCAATCCGAACCGTAGTAGAACCGATCTGAAACTCAACCGGCTCGGTCACAAACGGCCAGGCCGGACCGTAAGGCCCCCGTACCATCATAAAATTAATGTCATTAAGGTCGGCAACGCCACCGACTTCGTTGAAATCATTAACGTTATTAATGTCGTTAACACCGTTGATGTCATCAACATCATTTGCCTCAAAAAGATTCTTGACATCATTAACATCGTTGATGTCGCTAAGACCCTTGTTCATATCGCTTACGCCCAGCTGCATCTTGGCAGCCCACTCGGCCAAATATTCCCTGTATTCCTCCTCGCTCTTCCAAAATAAATCCGAGAAATCCGGCTCATTTGGACGGGAAATCAACCGAGGGCTGTTCATATCCTGCAACACGGCAAGCGCATATTTTATCGCCGAGTCACAACCGTAACGGGCAGCCTGATAATCTATAATATAATGGTCACGGTGACGCTGTGCCGCAAGACGACTACTCAATGTGTAACCCACTGTCGAAAGCACAACCAACAGCACCAATGTCACCATCAACACGATGCCCCGGTGGCTGCCGACCCCACAGTTCTTCCGACCTATTCTATTCATTACTGTCCTTCAGACCCTTGCTTAAACTCCCTATATCGCTTTTCTCGTCCTCAGGCTCGTCTTCGCCCTCTGTACTTTCATCTTTCTTCACAAATTTGAAATTGATTTTCCTGGTCCTGTCAATGGCTATGGTTCGCGTGATTTTCTCCTCTTCCGGTACATCCAAAGGGCCCATCACTGTCTTGAATGGCTCCCCAAAAGAAATCGTTACCACGATGCCGGGAGGCAGCGAAGGGTCCGTCCAGCTATCTGCAAAGTCTTCGCCCTTGGGAACCTGCACATTAAAAAAAGTAAGGCCGCTACAAATTGGCACAAATGAATAATCTTTTTCCCAGCTTGCTCTCGCTTCATCCAGCAGCTTGTCTTCCACCCCCACCCCGTTGTGACTGCGGTACAAGATAAGGCTGTCGGTGTCAAAATCATAATTAGCCTGCCAAACAATTTCTTCAAATGTCTGCTTTTTGTCCTTGCTGTCGTAGATGGTTCTTAGAATTGTCAGCCGAGCGGATGGATAAAGATTAATAAGTTTATTCTCGACGGTAATTTTTGTGTCAGCTGCCTTTATATCAGAGATAGGCGCAATTATCCCGTCAAGGTCTTCGGCAATTCGCTGCAGAACCTCAAACGGCCACCTCGAGTCATCAAGTTTGCGCCTGATTGCAGCCGCCGAACTCTCGGCCCGGCTGTAGATGCCCAGTACCGCAACCAAAATCATCGCACCTAT
Organism: uncultured Pirellulales bacterium; assembly: GCA_964513655.1. Lineage (GTDB taxonomy): Bacteria > Planctomycetota > Phycisphaerae > Sedimentisphaerales > Anaerobacaceae. Next base: position 96,250 of record CAZENQ010000001.1, read on the forward strand.
GGTCAGAGCAGCAAGGACCTCTGCCAGCGAAAAACCCTTATCGTCGTTGCACAATTTGTTCAAAACACTCTTCATGCTAATCAAAAAGCATTTGTCATTCCATGCATTCATTTACATAACTAATCAGCTCATCCAAGGTCGGCCTGCCTGGTGTGCCCGCCTCCATATGGCACAGCACGCTCTCACAGAAAGCTAAATCATAACAATCAACCTCCGAGTCCGGCGTAGGTGGCCCATTCGGCTCCGGCGTAGGCGGTGTAGGTGGTTCATTTGGATCCAAAGGTGCGTTCGGCTCGGACGGACCTTCCTGTCCATCCCTGATCATTTGAATTAACTGAGCCTTCGACACCTCTGTCAACCAGTGCGCCAGCTCAATCGTCTGCTCATCACCTTCTGTGTCGGTATACTGAGCCGAGCAAATCGCCTGAAACCATATTCGCGAGGTCAATGACTCATAAAACGTCTCGACCGTCGTTTGCCATTGAATCTCGGGGTACTTCTCACTCTCTCCGTAATCAGACGTTTCCGCCACCGACTCCGATGACAGAAGCTTCTCCATATTCTCACGTGCAACCTCAAAGGCACGCATCCGCAGCTCCGAATCCGCCGCCCCTGCCAGACAGCGATTTATAACAACCAGCACACTCGAACAGACAAGCCCAAGTATAATCAAAGCCGTTACAGCCTCCACCAGGCTAAAGGCCTTGCGCTGCGGCAAAGCTAAAAACAATATTTTTTTAGAACAGCACTTCATCTTTTGTCTTCGGCGCCAAAAGTTCAACATCACCGTCTTCCAATGTAACAATCCTGCTTATTCGGTTAACTACTACCGAATATGGTCTTTCGTCTTCGTCGAGCAGGACGATTTTACCGCCGTACTGCCAGCCCGAATGTCCCGCCACAAAATGTACCCTAAATATGTCCTCATCCGTTCCGGTCCAGTCATCAAACTGGACATACGAAATCCTGCACTTGTCACCTAACTCATTCGTCAGGATAATCTCCTCTTCCTCCGGAGTCCCGTACAACTCCGGCGAAGTAATCTCACGAAGCGTATAGCTCTGCTCTGCAATATTAATTATAACACCATATCTCCTGTCGCTCTCGGCAGCAGCACTGACAGCGGACTGCATCGCAGAGACAAACTCGTGGGCCTGCGCCCTGAACGTGCTCCTCGTGAGCAGACCCGAAAGATTCATCATCGCCAAAAGCACAAACAGCGAAACCAACAAAACCACCACTATCAGCTCGGTCAGCGTAAAACCTCGGATGCGCCAGTGCGTGGACGAGTAAAAAACCGAATGAGTCAACCCATTGGCACATTTACGCATCTTCGCATTCACGCAGTTACGCATATAAAACTCAGAATGCGTCAGTGCTGTACAGGTCGGCATCATAACCCTCACCGCCCTCTTCGCCGTCGGCGCTATAACTCTTAATCACAAATGGCTTGCCGCTCTCAGGAAATTGCTCATAGACAAAATCATTGCCCCAGGCATCTTTCGGTATCTCCGTAGTCTCCAGATAACCATCAGGCTCATAACCTATAACATCGCTTGGCTGCTCAATGAGTGCCATAAGACCCTCTTCCTCAGTCGGAAACCGGCCCGTGTCCAGCTTAAACTGATTTACCTGCGCATGAAGACTCTTCAGGTTCGCCTTGGTCGTCGTGACCCGGGCCTTGTCTATCTGCGACGCCACCTTCGTAACCACCAGCGTTGCAAGCAAACCGATGATAATCAGCATCGCCATAAGCTCCACCATTGTAAAACCGCTTCTGAATTTTCTCCTTTTTCTCTTTTGCATCTGCCTTTCACCTCGCAAAAATAATGGCCTAAAAGTTACCCGCTGAAATTTCCAAAATCGGCAGCATCGTCGCCAAAGCAATTACGCCGATTACTACCGCCATAATTATTATAATAAGTGGCTCCACCGCCGCACCTAACCGCTCAATCACTACATCAGTCGAGGCCTCAAGACTTTCACTGATATTTTTAAGCATCTTCTCCAGCTCCCCGCTCTTCTCTCCAACAGCCACCATATGAGCAATGGCAGGGTCGATCACACCACTGTCCCGTAGTGGTGTTGCGATATCAGCACCTGCAAGAATCCTTTCACGCGCCTGATTAATCGCTCTTTTCATAAGGCTGTTGCCGGTGACCTCGGACACAACTCGAAGCGATTCAGCCATCGCAAGGCCGGAACTAAGAAGCGTCGAAAGAGTAGAGGTAAAACGTGAAACAACCCGCTGTTTTATAAGAGGACCGAACAGAGGAAGTGACAATATAAACTTGTCACGTAAATATGAACCCCGCTCCGTCCTTAGAAAACGCCTAAGACCAAAGACAATCCCAAAAACTGCCCCAAGCACTACAACCACCCACCAGCTCGTCAGCACGTAGCTGATATTCATCAACTGCTGGGTAATCCACGGCAGTTCCTGACCCGCCCGCTCAATCTGAAGCGCTATCTTCGGTATCACAAAAGTCGTTAAGAATATAGTCGCCCCTGTACAAGCCAAAATTAGAACACAAGGGTATATCATCGCCGTTATAATCTTCGACTCTACCCGCTGACGTTTCTCCATAAAACCCGCAATCGTCGAAAAGCTCCCGCCTAAAGAGCCCGTAACCTCACCCACACGCACCATACTCACATATATAACATCAAAATAATCACTGTGGTCACTCAAAGCATCCGTAAAAGACTCACCCGTTACAACCCGGTCACGAATATCCGTAAGAGCACTCTTGAATCTCATATCCGACACTTGCAAAGTAAGCACCGAAAGCGCCTCAGTGAGTTTAATCCCCGAGTTAAGCAGCGTAGCCATCTGTTTGGTAAAATCTATGATTTGTGTCTTGCTGCTTCTTGCAAAAATCGAAAGTAATGCCGCCTTGCCTTCTGCGCCGGAACCGACTTCCGCAATGGCGGTAGGATGGATACTCCGGCCCCTCAACTGCTTTCGCGCAGCATAGGGGCTTTCAGCACTTATCATACCCTTGACCCTCTTGCCGTCCGCTGCTATCGCTGTATAATTGAATCTCGGCATAAACTCCTGACCTTACATCACATCCGCCTGCGTAACCCTCAATACTTCCGCAATAGTGGTTACACCCGCAAGCACCTTCCGCGTACCGTCCATTCGAAGCGTCTGAAGGCCCGCATTAAGGGCGGACTTTTTTACAACTCCCGCACTTTCCCTTTTGTATATCAGGTCCTGGACTTCTTCATCAATAAGCATCAATTCATAGACCCCGGTTCGGCCGCGGTAACCTGTCTGAAAACATCTGTCACAGCCTGCACCAACAAAAAAACGCCCACCACCTTCACCAAGACCGCTCAATCCGGCATCCGAACTGTCAAGACCAAGTTCCCTTAATTCCCGAGCCGTAGGTTCATATGCCTGTCTGCAATCCGGGCAGACCTTTCGCACCAGTCTTTGAGCCATTATAGCAATCAATGACGAACTTGCCAGGTATGGTTCGACGCCCAGGTCCAAAAGCCGGCTCACCGCACCCGCAGAGTCGTTTGTGTGCAGTGTGCTGAAAACCAAATGTCCTGTCAGTGAAGATTGTATCGCCATCCGCGCCGTCTCAATATCTCGAACTTCACCAACCATTATAACATCCGGGTCCTGACGCAATACGTGGCGCAGTGACGTCGCGAAAGTCATACCTTTTTTGCTCGCAACCTGAATCTGACTGATTCCTTCAATTTGATATTCGATGGGGTCCTCTATCGTTATAACATTCTTCTCCGCTGAATTAATCCTGTTCAGACACGCGTAAAGAGTGGTACTTTTTCCGCTGCCGGTCGGACCCGTCACAAAAATCACCCCATGCGAGCGGTTCAGCAATGAATCGAACCTGTTTAAATCACCCTCCCAAAGACCAAGTTCATCCAACGCGAAAAGACCTGTGCTCTTATCCAGAATTCGCAGCACGCTGCGCTCACCGTAGCTGGTCGGAACGGTGCTGATACGCAGATCAACTTCGCGATGGCCCAGTCGAACGCTGCACCTGCCGTCCTGCGGCAGCCGACGCTCCGCAATGTCCATACCCGCCATAACCTTGATACGTGAGATAATCAAAGGCAGAACATTTCGGTTCAAGCTCAGAACGTCATATAAAATACCATCAATGCGGTAGCGAATCTGAATCTTTGCCTCGTAAGGGTGAACGTGAATATCACTGGCCCTCAATTGTAAGGCACGAAAAAGGATATCATTGACCAGTCTAATGAGCGGCGGACGATTCACCACGTCAAGCAAATCATCCGACGTGGTCACCTCGTCAACTAATTGGTCGAGATTTTGAGAATCCAGTTCCTCTGCTACCTCCTCGATAACAGTACTCCTCTGTTCATACGCAACATCTATTACAGCCGTAATAGTGGTGCGGGTCGATATCGCCGGCTTGACCGGCATCCCCGTCATCTTCGAGACATTATCCAGTGCATTCGAATCCAAAGGCTTCGACAAAACCACCGTAAGCTCACCGTCATCGTCGTCGGTTTTTATCCCGATAAGATAATGGTGCTGGGCGTAGGCAGCCGGAACTGCTTCCACGAACTCCGCGGGCACAGCCTTCACAGGTATCTCATCCAGAAACTCACGCCCAAGGGCAGCCGCAAATAGCCTTAAAACCGACTCCTCAGTAAAGTACGGACAGCGAAGAAGTGCCTCATCAAGCCGGTCGCCCTCTTGATTATTCTCCAGAAATTCCGCCAATTGCTCCGCATCAACCAGACCGGTACGCTTGGCAGTTTGTACCAATAAATCTTTCATAGACCTTATTTTATACGAAAAATTAATGCCGATGGCCAAAAAAACCCAAAACCAAAACCCATGATCCTACATTTCGGCTTTTAACCGCGGATTCCAGGCCTTGACCTATTCCTCCTCCAGAACATGCAGCGGATCCATCGGCTTGGGTTTTAGGCCCGGCCAATCCTCATAACTCTGGAATTTTTCTTCAAATTTCTCAAACGCAACTCTGTTCCGTTGTGATATTCTCTCCAACTCCGGCAGGCCGACGAAAGCTTCATCTGGCCTGAGGATATTGGCTTTAACAAATATATAAAGCTTAGAGTCGCGAGCACTGTTAGCGGTACTTCTGAAAAGGCCCCCAACAATGGGGATATCTCCCAGAATGGGTACTTTTGTGCCGCCTTTTACCTGGTTTAGCTTAATCAGCCCGCCCAGAATTATCGTCCGACCATCAGGAACAGTGACCACCGTATTGATGTTGCTTGCGACAGTATCCGGAGGAGAACCCGTCGCGGGAGTTTCGCCAAAATCAGTCCTGTCTAATTCCACTTCCAACAAGAGCAAATCCCCTTCGCTGATATTCGGCGTTATCGTAAGGGTAATGCCAGCCGTGTGGGCTTGGAATGAGGTACTTATTTGCGGGCTACCTTGGTCTGGCACGATAACAGACTCTATTTTAACATTGGTTGTGTCGGTAGTTTTAATTGTGCCGTTTTGTCCGTCGTTAACAAGAATCTTTGGTTTTGCAAGGACCCGGCCGTAGCTTTTGGTTTGCATGGCGGTCAATAAAGCCTGAATATGGGCATCACTGTAGAAACCTTCCGCTGTACTTGATACTGGAGAAGAAAACGCTTCGCTGGCACTGCCGACAAAGGGGGCAACCGCGCCAACTACGTCCATCGCTCCGCCAATTTGAAGTTTGGGGAATTTGGTGGCGAGCTGTAAATCGAGGTCAAAAAGGTCCGTCCTGCTGACTTCGACAAGCGTTACATCGATAAGCACTTGTGGTCTTCTGCGGTCAAGGGTCTTTATTAAACTCCCTATCCATTCCTGGTTCTTCCTGCTCGCATACACAATAAGCGAAAAAGTATTCTCATCAGGAACAATGACAATGTCCTCTTCTATTTTCTTTACCGTTTTTTCAATCTTGCCTTCCTTGTCTTTTACGGTCTCCTGAATAAGTTTATCAAGCACCGCCGCCAAATCTTCAGGTTTTTGGTTCTCAAGCGAATAAATCTCATAAGGTATTGCCTGTTGGATAGTCTCGCTGTCTACATACCCTATAATCATAGCGATTTGCGCGTGCTGCTCGCCCGTCGCGTTAACCAAAAGTGAGTTCGTCGTCTCAATCACTATCACCTGCGGCTCTTCCACAAGCGGCTCCGTCGCCCCGGCTGCCGTCGGCGCAGGCCTAGCGGCCGCGGGCTTGGCTGCCTTACTTCGGGCTGGCGCCCTCCTCGCCGCCGGCCGGCCGGTCGCGGCCCCGATTATACCAAGCTCTGCCAGCTTCTCCCGCACCTCATCGGCTCCAACATGCTGTATCTCGTACAGACGCAGAGCCCGCAGGTCCTGCTTCTCCACATCAAGTGCATCTATCAACCCATCAACAACAGCTAATTGGTCTTCAAAACCTATCATCAGGATGCGGTTCGTTCTTTCGTCAGCATCGAGATAAACTTCTGGTACCCCCGGAGCCGGAGCCGCAGCCTTGGGTTTCGGCTTCGGAGCCCGCCGGCCGCGAGCAGGCGGCTTTGCCGCTGGTCGCGCCGCGGGTGCCCCAATAGTAATCGATACCGTTCCAAGCTGCTCAGCAAGGGTCTTCACCTTAGGAGCAAGCGTCTCCGCCATAGTGTATTGCAGCTGCCTGAACCTGAATCGCTTCGGCCTGCCCGGCACATCCACCATCGCCAAAAGCTCCTCTACACGCCCCATCCGATAGGCATAGGCAGTAACGATAAGTGTTCCCGTCTCCGGAATCGGCGTAATGTCTGCACCCAGCTTCATACCAGTCAGCAGATTCTGTGCGCTTGCCGTATCTATATGCTGTAGCCTAAATACACGGGTAACGGTCACATCCCCAAGCCGAATCCTGTCCTCCTCCGTCCGCAACAAAGCTGGGTCAATGTTAAGTACCTCCGCCGCAGGAACTATCGTGACAAGATTGCCCTTCCGACTCATCACAAAGTCCCTGAACTTTAGCACCGACTCAAGGAGAGGATACAGGTCCCTGACCTTAATACGCCCCTGCAGTTTCAGCGTAACCTCCCCTTTTACCTTCGCAGGGTCGTACATATAATCAAGATTCAGATACTTGCCAACCAAATCCAGAAGGTCAATAATATTCAGCTTCTCCGGCAAATCCAGCTCAAGCATCTCTTCGCCGGTCGTTACAGTCTCAGGCTCATATGACCATATCTTCTTCGGCTCCGCCTCAACAACTTCTTCCGGTTCCTCAAGCTCAACCTCAACCGCTGCCTCTTCTAAAACAGGCTCAACTGGAGGTCCCGGCTCCGGCTCCTCAGCAACCTCTTCAACTTCCGGCTCCACAAAATTAGGTTCAGTCGGCACCTTTGCCTCAGCAATCCGCCGGGCCTCCTCGTCAGCCTTTTCCTCAGCCTCGGCAAGCGACTTAAGAAGCCCGTTGAAAAGCTCCTCTGCTTCGTAATCTCTTACTTCAGGCTCAACCTCTGCAACTTCACGAGAAGCCTTCCCCTCTTTCTTTGCAAGTTCCGCCTCCGGCATTGCCTCTAATTTTGGCACCTCTACCTGCTTCGGTTCTTCTATTGCAGAAATAATTCTTTCAAGCTGCTCAGCCGGGGCTACTACCACAACTGCGCCATTGTGCATGTCTATTATTGCCTTGACTCCCGTGGCACGACTTGGCGGCTCAGAAAACGTACCAATCGATATCTTGCCGACCTTCGCCGCAATCTGCTCATTAGATGGCAGCTTCTTGGCCTCCGAGCCGGGCAAAATAGCCTTTATGACAAAATGCTCCTCCGCATCAACCAGCCCCAAAATGACACTTGCCTTCAACAGCTCCTCCGGCTCGGCCGTCACCAAAAGCGCCTTCGCTCCGGGAAGCTGCGAAACTGTGCCGATTCCGAGCTCGGCCAGATATTCTTTGCCCCGCTCGGCTGAGATGTGCCTTAACGAAAACACCCTGTATCGCGGCAGCGCAGATGCCTCTTGCTTTTCCGCAGCGAAAACAAAACCGCCTGTCAGAAAAATACTTACCGCAAAAACATAAATAGCCCTACCATAGCCACGGTTATAAAACCGCCGTCCAACTAACATAAGTCACTCCGAAATCTGCCGACCGCTTCTTGCCGGTTCGGATCCACGTTACCAGCGCTGCCAAAATGCAACCACTTGTAAAATCGCAACCCTTGCCAAAATAAGAATCTACGCATCTGAAAGCCTGTTAAAGTAATTATCGGGCCCACTACTCGAAAACAAACTAAGTAAATCCTTTTTTTACAAGCCCTTATGTAAATATTCACCTAAATCTCAAACTCCATCTTACACCAGCCACCTAATTAATAAGACATAGATAACGCCAAAAAGTTCCCCATTTTCAGCCTAAAATCTGCCCGTCTATGCGGCCATCAAAATGCTTTTTTTGCCTTCTCCGCCTCTCTGACGCGGTCCCCCCTGCCAATAATCCTGAAAAACGGCAAAAGGCCCATTCAAACAGACAAATAAACAGGCCTTAGTTTGTGCTAAATTTAGGTGCACTACTCCACTTGTATGGTTCGATTTAAGTGCGCACGAGATGCTTATTCTGTTGCTTAATATCGGCCTTCTTATTGTCCCCGTTTGCCGGAACTATTCTGACTCTGGACTGTTCGCCTCACCTAGGTTAACATCATTCAGATCTACGTTCTTCAAGTTCGGTTCGCTCAGGTTTGCATCAACTTCAATTTTACCATCCCGTGCACGGTTCCTATCCCGCCGACTCTCTCTTAACCTTTCGCCTAAACGCCCCAGTCGCCTCGCCTCTTCATCACCCACACGCATAGCTTCCAACTCAGCCACAGCCCTTTCCACCCGAGCCTCTTCCTCCAACCTCCGCCCCCTAGCCTGCGGTGCACCCAAGAGGCCTTTTCGCCGCGCCTCGGCCCATTCCTCATCTGAAAGCGTAGCTTCGAGTTCGGCAAACATCCTCTCCAATACCGCCTCTTCTTCAGCGCTTATCGGCGAGTCTTCTGTGCTCGTAATGCTGGCAACCGCTTTTTCTTCAGCGCTTACCGGCGAGTCTTCTGCGCTCGTTATGCGGGCATCGGATACAGAGCCTTTAACCAGACTCCTCTTTTTAGGCCTCTTAACTTCAAGCTCAAAAGTCCTTTTGCCGTCCCGAACTACTACAACGGCGTCTTTTATCTGCTCAATTACCAAATGCCCAACCTCACTGGATTGCCTGACCCAGCGAAAACCCTCGCCAGGCTCATCGATCAATGCCAGCGAAAGCTCCGGACGTAACGCATAATAACTGGTACCCACAAGGCTAAATTTGGCCGAAACAGGCGCACGAGGCCGCGGTGCACTGCCAGCTCTTTCACGGGGCGCACGACGAGGTGGAGTTTTCGGCTTGGGAGGATTCAGATATAATCCAAACGCCTCCGCCGCCTTTACAAGCGGCGAGACCTGGCTCTCGCTTTTTGTGCCCGTCTGGCCTTTCGCCTTCTTGAAATTCTCTATCGCGCTGGGAGAACCTAAAAATTGCTCGGCCCCTTCATCACTGCGAACCCCAAAAACCGCAGGCAAAACAAAAAAAACGACCGCCAAAACCACCGCTAAAACACTTGTTATTCGCAAAGTCTTTATCATATTAGTCCTTCGGGCCTTCTTACTTTTGGACATCGCCAGCAGCATTTGGTTCCCTCCAGTGGACCATTTTATTTAGATAAAGCTCTTCGTTCCCCGCATAGTCACCGCTATTTTCAGGTGTGTGGCAATCGGTGCATTCTGACTGCGGCTCAGTGGTCTGGACATTCCCCAAAGTCCTGATATGTTCCGAGCCCGGCCCATGGCAATTTTCGCATCCGACATCTTTTAAATGGCCGGTCTCCTCTTCGGACACAAAGCCGCTCAAATATCGCATGCCGACAACATGGCACACAACGCATTCGGGGTCATACTGTGAGCCAACACTCTCAAGTGTTGCGTAAGCGTGTGCGTGGGCCTTACCGCTCCATTTCTCGTATTCGTACTCGTGGCAAAGCTTGCAGGACTTCGAGCCCGTATATTCCAAACCATTCGGCAAAACAAAACGCGCCTGTTTCTCCAGAAGATTGTCCTCCTTAACAAGCTGCTGGTAAATCCTGTACAGCTCAACAAGCGATTCTTCCTGCGGCAGGTCTTCTGTCACGGGTACAGACGAAAAAGTATACTTCAGCTTCGGCTCGCCTTCGGCAACGCTGCTGGCTTCTATTTGCAACCTGCCCACATACTCGCCGAGCCGTCCCACCGAAAAAACCAACGGCTTTGCATCGGCCTCACTGATTATCTCGGGCTTATCAGATTCGGCCGGACAAACCAGACAATCCACTATCCCCGTCTTTGCAATAGAGCCAATAATGGCATCCTCACAAAGCTTCAGAATAAGAATGTTAACAGTTTGTATGTCGGACCCAAGTGCAAAAAGCTCACCGAGTTGCTCCATCGGTTGCGATTCCGCGTCAAAGGCGCCAACCGTAACAGCCACCTCTTTCCCTCTCAGCAACAACCGCTTTGTAAACTTCGTCGGCAGACCTGCTTCACCGTCACCCCGGAAACTTACAACGTCAAATACAGAGCCTATACCATCCAGCAAACCCTGACCCTTAGCTATCTCGACATCTCTTTCGCTCAGACCGACCAAATCATAGTCGAGCAGACTAAATGCCTGTATTATTATATTGAACTTGATTAAATCCTGCTCACTATCGCCCTCTACAAACTCACCGGTATCAAGAATCAACCGCTTTGAGGCCGACACGCTATCAAACACCGCCGAGCGCCTGTCAAGTCCCCCAAGTTGTCCGCCGCTGCAGCCGCACGGCTTTAGCGCACCAAGTTCGTTACCCGTTATAAAAACCGTAAGTACATCGCCTCCTTTAATCTTATCCGATTTATCGCAGGCCGATATCGTAGACCGCCCCGCCGGACACCCCCCTGACATGCCCAATACACACCAGACCCCTACCATCAACGCACAAATGCAAATGGCTAATCGCATCATATACCAGGACAGCTTATTGAGTTGCAGATTTCCTTGCTCGTCGTAGATAGAATCCCCGACAATTTATTTTAAGCCTCTCACCGCCTTTTACATCCACGAAAAACACATCAGAAAAAAGCCTTTTCTGTGCTCCGGCCGGCGGTGGCGTTATCTCAAGCTCAAACTTATAACGATTGTCAACCTTCTCCTGACTCAAAACCTCTATCGTACCTTCCTTCGATGACACTGATTCCACCTCGAAATCCTCACCATAGTTGTTCAGTATCCAGACTTCCTTCGTGACAGGCTTTTGCGGTTCAACCTTGTGAACAACTATCGACGGTGGGTCAATCTTAAATCTTGGCAGCACCCTAAAAGGAACAGTCACCGAACCGCAGTCCGGATGAGTCAGGCTTATCACAATATTTCCATTAACACTCTTTTTCAACAACTCCATATTGACCTTTGGCTGAATAACAACCTTCCTGGCCTTATTCGAAGAATTGTAATCAGCCGTTATGGCGTTAGCGGTTGACCTGAAACGGCCGGTCGCCTTGAAGCCCTTTATCGAAAATGGCTTGCCGTCGGCACTGGTAAGCGTTATCTCAGGACAGCCGGCATTCTCTTTATTAAGCAAAAGTTTCAGTTGCTTGGGTTTGAACTCCACCTTTTTGACTATCGTCGCCTTCACAGCCAGCGCTATCTTAGGCTTTGTCTTATCGTTACTCTGTACATACAGGTGCTTCTTGGCCGAACCAACTCGTGAGGTCGCCTTGTAGCTCACCTTCAACGTCCCGCTTTCCCCCGGTTTATATTCCTTCTTCTCCAGCGTAAACGGCGTACAACCGCACGTCTTAGTCACTTTTGTGATTTTCAAAAGCTCGTCCCCGGCATTTTCAAATTTAAATTCACCGACATTTTTTGTCCCGGGCCCCACCTTGCCGAAATCGCAAGTCACGCTCTCAAACATAAGCCTCGGCCCTACTCCAGCAGGCTTAGCCTTTGCCTTATCAGTAACCTCCGCCGACGCTTTCAACTCAACTTTAGGCCCCTCCGTCGCCAATGCTTGCTCCTGACAGCCCATCTGAAGGAGCAAAACAACACAGATAATAAAAACCGTTGAAGTCAACCAGTCCCGCTTCATAGTTCTAATCTCCAAACCAAATCTTTATAGTATATGCCAATGTTCTAAACCCTGTAGTCTAACAAAAATAATGCCCTAAAGCAAGAGATTTCCAATCAAAAGTTTGGTAAAACACCACCGCCGGTCCCGAGCTCATAACTGCTGGCAACATCCACACGTATCATCCGTCAACAGAAATCTCAGCGTCACTTCCTGAAAAATATCGGCAAAAGTACGAGTTAAATACGATTTTTATGAGCATCCGGTTCAATTTCTCCACCAAATGCCAAAAATTACTTCAAATCCGGGACATGGCCTTTAGAATAATCAAAAGATATTTGCAAAAAGCTCTTAATAACCTTCAAACACACCCAAAATACAGGAGATTAAAAATGAGCAGAAAGATAGCGATGATTGGCGCAGGAAGTATTGTTTTCTGCAAAACACTAATGAATGACATCATGGCCACACCCGCCCTGGCAGACAGTGAGTTTGCCCTGATGGACCTCGACCAGCCCAGGCTCCAACGAATGGAGAGCTTCGCAAAGCAAATGCTCACCGACAACAACATTCCCGGAAAAGTTTCAGCTACACCCAAACACGCCGAAGCCATAAAAGATGCGGACTTCGTCGTCGTCATGATTCAGGTCGGAGGCGTAGACGCATTTGGCATCGACTATAACATTCCGCTCAAATACGATGTGGACCAGTGTATCGGTGATTCCCTCGGCCCCGGCGGCGTCTTCCGAGGACTAAGAGCCATACCTGTCCTGGTCAACATTGCACACGACATGGAAAAACTCGCCAAACCCGGCGCAATTATGCTCCAGTACGCCAATCCAATGGCCGGCAACTGCCTGGCCCTCGGCAAGGCCAGCAACATCCCATTCGTCGGTCTCTGTCACGGCGTCCAGACAACCCTCGATTTGATAGCACGATACTGCGAGGTCCCAAAAGAACAAATCACCTATGTCTGCGGCGGCATCAACCACATGGATTGGTTCCTTACATTAGAACACAAAGGCCGCGACTTGTACCCCAAACTGCGAGAAGTCTTCGAAAAGCCGGAATACTACAAAAACGAAAAGGTCCGCGGCGAGGTCTTCCGGCACTTCGGCTACTTCATGACCGAAAGCACCGGCCATCTCAGCGAATACGTCCCCTGGTTCCGCAAGAACAAGGCCGCCCTCGAGATGTACTGCGACGAGCCAAGCTTCGGCGGAGAAAGCGGAGCCTATTACAACTGGTGCAAGGCCATCGCCGAAAAATACGCAAAACACGACCCCCTCGAGTTCGAATCCACCAAAATCGAAAAACGCAGCGTCGAATACTGCTCATATATCATAGAAGCCGTCGCAACAGGCAAACCCTTCCGCTTCATGGGCAACGTACGCAATGATGGCTATATCACCAATCTGCCCTCCGGCTGCTGCGTCGAGGTCCCCACCTTCGCCGACGACAACGGCCTGCACCCAACAGCAATAGGCGACCTGCCCTCCCAATGCGCCGCCGCCTGCATGACCAACATCAACGTCCAGACACTCGCTGCAGAAGCCGCACTGGATGCCGACACCGAGAAAATCGTCCACGCCCTCGCAATGGACCCCCTGACCTCCGCAGTCTGTACCCTAAAACAAGCACGTGACATGGCAGCCGAAATGCTCGAGGCCCAGCGCCAATGGCTGCCCCGGTTCAAAGGCAAAAAAATCGCTCCAAAGCCGACTATCAGTATTCCAAAAGGATGTAAGCCCGTCGACGTGCCTCTTGACCCCGCCCTGGCCATCGGAAAACGATTCGGAACGCTTATAGAACAAGAAACCGACTAACTCGCGCCTCGCTGCGAAACACCGGGCAAACAGTTCGAGACCCATGCAGTCTGGCTCGGAACTGCTAACAGTACGACACTAACAACTTCCAGAAAATTTGAAGGCCTCTCTTCCTACGGTTATTTCTTACCTTTCCCAGGGCCTATAGTGACTGTTGTACTTCCAATGAAGCCGCCGTAGTCCTCATAAACCTCAACAGTATACGTCCCCGGCCCAAAGGGCCCGAGTACCGCACTCACCGGATAAGGACATATGCACCAGCAAGGATTTGGAGTCTCCTCCGTCTCATACAGCGTGATCACGTAATCCTCCACCCCCATTTCCAGTTCCACTTCATCCGCGCAGCAGTTGGCCGTCACCATATCTTCGAAATAAATATAGCTGCCTTCAACCGTAACACTGAACCGTGTCTCGCTGAAATGCTCCGCCTGGGCTGAATTCATGTCGCATGGTAATACCGCGTACACAACCTCCGGCTCCGGCTCAACACCCAAAGCCAACAATGAATGTTCCAACCTCTCTATACTCTTCTCCAGTGCACCGGCCGACTGCTCCTGATGCTGCATCGCTGAATGAATCCCCTGCTTCGCCTTGACTATATCGCCCTTCTTCAAATCACCATAATCCTTGCTTTCAAGCAATTCCTCAAGTGCCTCGTACGCCGCTAATTCTTTCTCAATCGCAGCGTCAATCCCGTCTAGCGCTGAGTCCTTCTCAGCTAACGCATCCTCAACCTGCATAATCGCAAGCTCAGAGCCACTAAACGCATCCAAATAAAGCACCTCAACCTCCTCAGCGGACAAGGCTCCATCGAAAATCATCACCTCGTCAATCAGCCCGTTGAAGAACGCCGCAGGAGAACCATCAGTAGACCTGGTTGCCCCTATACCCGCTGGCTCATTCTCCGAGTAGTAATTAATACCACTCCCAGCATGGCTCGTTACCTTCAAATCTCCATCAATATAAATTTTTGCAATCGTCCCATCGTAGGACATTGCTATAAAATGCCATTCGCCATCATCTATTCTTTCCGTCGTGGCAAGGTCAATAAAGCTTACAGAACCCGGCTGCTTAATCCTTATCGAAACCGTCCCAACACCGGAACCACCATACAAATCACCCGTTATCAAACTATATGCCGAATGACCACCGTAGCTCTTTCCTTTCTTGCTAAACACTATTTGGCCCCCGCTATCACTCGTCTTGACCCACGCGCATACGGAAACCTCCATAAGTGCCAATTCAGTCCCGCAATTAGCGTAATCTCCGTCTCCGTCAAAGTTCAACGAGCCTTCGATTTTACCGTCTGTCCAGTTCGGGTCACCGTTAAGCGTGCCATCGTTACCCCCCGCCGAATCGTATGCTACCGCCCCGCTGCCCTCGTCAAACGCCCAGTAAGCAACCAGATTCGCATCACTGCCTTCCGCCGACCCGAACACGGCCAAAAGCCCCAATAATGCTGCAACCACCAAACTCAATTTCATTTTCCGCTTCATTTTCTTACCCTTTCCAAAAAAATTAACATTAAATTATGCCGACATAGGCACCATACCTGTGCCGAGTCATTTAAACCGTACTGTCTTGCCCAAGGCCGCATACTTAAAGCAGCCTCTTACCGACCTTAACGCCGCCCACGGAACCCTTTTAACCGCTTCCCCGGAACTGGCACATTAGGCTCCGGCACATTGGGCTCCGGTGCCGGCTCGTTAGGCTCTGGCTCAGGTTCCCAGCCTAAAGACAAAAGCGCATCCTCCAGCTCTTCAATGCTGCCCTGAACGACTCGCTTTGAGCGCTGCTGACGACGGATAGAAGATTCAATCTTGCGCTGGGCTGCGGCTATGTCGCGCTTGCTCAGCCCCTCGTAACCTTCACTTGCAAGCAACTCGTCAAGCGCATCATATGCCGCCCATTCTTTTTCCAAAGCAGCATCTATAGTTTCCAATGCCTCAAGCTTCTCAGCAATAGCATCTTCGATGTCCCTTATAGCAGCCGCAGACCAACTAAAACCCTCCCAATAAAGTTCCTCAATTTCCTCTGCAGATAAAACCCTGTCGTAAACCCGGACATCATCAATTGCACCGTTGAAATGGTCGAAAGATGCGGTATAGTAATCTGAGAAACGGGCTCCTATGAAGAAATTAGTGTAGTATGCATCCAACGTCCCTAAATCACTATTCTCAGGTTGACCATCAACATATATCGTGCCTGTCGAGCCGCCGTATGTCCCTGCCACAAAATACCATTGCCCAACCTCAAGCGACGTGTCCGACTTAATGGCTTTCCCGTTACAACAACCAGTCGGGTCGATTAGTAAGCTTGCCTTTCCATCAAGCACCTCCAATCTATAACCATAGCCACGGTCATGAACAGGTTCGTTTCCCAATTTGCCGGCGATTTGCTGACGGGAACTGACGTCGTCCGGCTTGATCCACGCGCTTATCGTAAAAGAACCAGGTTCTAAAGACGCCTCGCTCCCGCAATCAACATAATCGTCCAGACCATCAAACTCCAGCGCACCACCAACCTGGCCGGTTGTCCAGTTTGGGTCACCGTTGAGGGTGCCATCGTTGTTACCGGCCGAATCGTATGCTATTAAGCCGGTGCCCTCGTCGAGCATCCAGTGGGCGACGAGATTCGGGTCGCTGGCCTGTGCTGAGACACACAGGGCCAATAACCCCGCAGCTGCCACAATCGCCAAGGTTAGATTTGTTCTCCACATGATTTTTCTCCTTTGCAAAGATTAACATTGGATTATGCCGGTGTAGGCACCACACCTACACCCGATTTTGTCATCTATACAATACGCCCTTTATTAAAGTGTGCACGCAATGCGGCATTTGCTAAGCTTTTCTTTCGATTTTTTGGACCTTTCCTCCAAAGGAGCCCGCAAGTTTTGGCGACGCAATCCGTGTTCGCTGATACTTTGCCGAAGGTCCCTCAATGCCAAGCTTTTATGATTATATAGGTTGTGAGTCACAAGTCAAGGGAAAAAGGTAAAGATAAGGGAGAATTTAACGGTTGGGAAAGCTTGTGTTTAAGGGCTGAAAACGCATTGTGTATGGTTTTGGATGGTTGCTTTTGTGTTTTTAGTGGGTATACTGCGTTGGCCGGTGTTTTTGTGCCGGTGGTGGTTTTAGGAATAGTCGGTTGTTGAGAGATATTTGGTTATGAAATCGAAGTGGCTGCGGAAGGTACCGCTGTGGCGTTTGATAGGGCCCGTGATAGTGGTGGCGGCGATATGGTGGGCGGGTCCGGGGAAGGTCTGGGGGGTGCTGTCGAGCGCGGATGTAAGGGTCGTTGCGGCGGTATTACTGCTTTCGATACCGATGGTAACTA
This sequence comes from uncultured Pirellulales bacterium, assembly GCA_964513655.1. Taxonomy (GTDB): domain Bacteria; phylum Planctomycetota; class Phycisphaerae; order Sedimentisphaerales; family Anaerobacaceae. The sequence continues at coordinate 113,508 of CAZENQ010000001.1, forward strand.
TCAAGGCTGTCAGGTGGAGGATTCTTCTTCGCTGTTATAATATCGAACTTGGTTTTCGTGACAGTGTCAGCATGTATGCGACGGGGATTGTATTTTCTGCGGTGACGCCTGGGCGGGTAGGTGACATGGTCAAGATTTTGATGCTGGTAAAAAGGGGCTGCAGCGCGGGTAAGGCGATAGCGTGTAATATATTAGACAGGCTGTTTGATGTGACGTTGATTGTTATTGTGGGATATGCGGGGATGTGGTATTTTTCCGGGCAGTTCGGGGCGCACCTACATGTTGTTAACATTATAATCGTTGTTGTTGTGGCAGTTTTGGTCTTATTTGTTCTCAAGAGGCACCTGATAAAGAAGATGGCGATTAAGCTTATTCCTGCTCAATACCAGCCTGCTGCGAGAGAGTCGTGGAATGAGATAGTAGGGGGTTTCTGGCGGAATCCTGTGGGGCGGCTATTGTCGCTTGGTTTGTGGACGATTGTGTTCTGGGGGGTGTGGTTTTGTGCGATGTACCTGTGCGCGGCGGCCCTGGAGCTTGACGTATCGTTTACTTATATGAGTGCCTGTGCGGTGATAGCGATGCTGTTTTCGCTGTTGCCGATAACTGTTGCGGGAATCGGGACGCGTGACGCTGCGTTTATACTTCTGTTGGGGCAGATAGGGATAGAGCGGCAGGAGAGCCTTGCGCTTTCGGCGTTGATATTAGCGGTATTTCTGGTGAACTGCGCGGTTCTTTATGTTATCTCGGTGGTTCTCAAGTCGAGTTAGGGCGGGAGTCCTGGTTGCCACTGAGGGTCAACCGCCCGCTGCGGAGCTGGTCAAATCGAAGATTAGATAGGTATACATGCCTGCTCTTACGAACTTGCCGTCTTTTGTAGCTTGTCCATCGCGGCCGGGGATTTGTTGGTACTTATATTGTTTGGTTAATTCTCTTATGAGGGATGCCGTGTAGTTTGTGAAGGGGACCAGATAGTATGGGTATTGTCCGGTGGCGGCGTAGACCTGGACTTGTTTTAGTGTTCTTGCGGGGACGATTTCTCTGTCGAGATACCAGGCGTATTCGGGGCGATAGTGAGGGCCCTTAACGGGGTGTTGGTTAACTACAAGGTCCTCAAAGCTTAGGAGAGCTCTGTCGGGTGGAATCTTTTTATTCAGGTCTTTGAACATTTCTATTTTGGCGGGCTGCTGCCAACGGATGTTGTAGTAGAAGTTTGTCCCTCTTGCGCAGGATATGAATATTATTGCCACAAGGACGACGACAGCCGCGTTGGCCGCCCAGCGATTTGCTTTGCTGATGATGTCTTTTGCGAGCATGATGGCCAGGGCCACAGCTATGGCGATAAAGGGCACCAGAGGACCTTCCCAGAACTGGTGTCTCCAGAGTGCGCCTCTCAGCAGGAACAGCTGAAATATCGCGGGCATAAGGAAAAGCCAGAACTGGGGAAAGCGTCTTCGGGTATGCGTGCTTTGCTTTTCGGGGCTCGGGGCAGCAAACACATACAACTGGCCCAGGGTCAGATACCCGATTGCTATAATCAAGACGGGCACGGTGAAGTTGATGACTGCGAACTCCCAGAGCTTAGCGAACCAGGTGCCCCATAGAAATTCGGGCATTTCACCTTTGGCGGCGCGCCACTGATACAGCGAGTATATTTTTTTCAGGTCCCAGCCGTGACCTGCAGCCATTATTGAAAAGTCTATAATCAGACTTGACAGTGGGGCGAGGATTAGGATGGCCAGCAGGGTCTTTTGTGGGAGCTGTTTGCGGCGGATGCAGCGGACGATGTAATGGATTCCGATGGCGGCGGCGTAGAAAAGACCCTCCCATCTTAACTGGAGCACCAGGAAAAGAGATACAGCCAGCCCCCACTTGTACCAGGTTTTGGGCTTTGGTTCGTCCTTGAGGCAGCCGAGTACGGCGAGATAGAACCAGACAGCCAGGAGGCTTACCAGGTTTAGCGGTGTCATCCAGGCCTGGTACCAGAAGTAGCCGGTGATAGGGAAGATGGCGTACAGGAGTCCGGCAAGCAGGGCGGTCTTTTCGTCGAGCAGGCCGCGCATTATTTTGAGAAAGACAAGAAGGCTAAGTACGGCTTTTATTATTCCTCCTATACGAATGCCTCTTTCATTGACGCCGAATATGGCCATATCCAGCGCAGGCACGAACAGGCCGAGCTGGGGGTGGTCGAGGGAGCGATTCGGGTTTTCACGCGGCGGATTGCCGACGGCCCAGACGGCGAGTCCCTTTGTATATGACAGGTCGTATTTCAGGTAGCACCTGGCCCGCCAGGCCATAGCGGCTTCGCCCCAGCTGTGCAGGCCGTAGAAGGGTCGGTCGATATCGCGGGCCATTATTGAGGCGAACAGGACGGCGAGCAAGCCGGCGGCGAGCCAGAAATAGCCGGGCTTGGTCTCGGGAGCCGGAATTTGATTTTCGTGTTTTTTCATAAAATCGGCTTTTAGTTCTGGTCCTTTTGAGCTATTACAAAGTTGGTCATTCCCAAAGGCTGTTTGAAGTTGAACAGTCTTAGAAGCGGCAGAGCAAAAGCTGGTGTTTTGTTGGGGACAATCATACCGTATGAGAAGGAAGTTACAACCCGCAAGTTGTTTTCAGTTACTAAATTTCTGAGATAGGACAGTGAAAATTTAAGGGCTTTGCGTTCCTGCTTGACCAGGGAGGAAAACAAGAACATCAGAGGGTTGTTTCTATTCGGTTCGAGGATTATGACATATTTTTTTGAGACCCGTCTCATTTCCTGTATTACTTTTGCCATGTCTTCAACGTGGTGCAATAGTGCGTGGCAGAAGGCGACGTCGAAGGAGTTGTCGTCGAACTTCAGGTCATCGGCGCTCATGAGGGATGTTTTTTTGACGGGGTTGATTTCCAACATTTTTTCAGAGTAGTCTACGCCGTGGACGTCGCAAATCCTGTCGAAATAGTATGTGAAAAATCCGTTGCCGCAGCCGACGTCCAGGAGTCGGGTCTGGGGTGTCAGGTCGACGTATTGACGCAGCAGGTCAATCTTGGGGAGGATATATTCTGCTATGACGGGGTGTTCGGGGGGTCTTCTCTTTGTTAGCTGTTTTCTTTCCCAATAGTCTTTCTGGTGCATTTCAGGGGCGTTGTTGATATTAGTATTCATTTTATTCTGTGTGGACATTACTCTTTGAATCAGCGGACTATTACGCAATCATAATGGTTAAGATATCGGCTGTAAAGGCGTATCGGAGCAATTAAAATCTCAGGAAAGGGTATTCGGGGTTCGGCGGATAGTCTTGGGTTTGGCTGAAATCTTCTTGACAATCAGGCGGGGGAGTATATAATTGTTTTTAACTTTGGCAGATTTGGCAAGGCGTGGATAAGGAGGCCAAATGCGGTTTATTAGTCCAATTTGGTGGTGTTTTCGCGGAAAGTAAATGTTAATTTTTTTTGAAAGGGTAGAAAGATGATACGTGGAGTGAAAAAAGTGGAAGTTTTTTTTGTGGGGGTGTTGGGCGTTTTGGTATTGTGCAGTTTGGCTACGGCCATGGACGGCAGCGGCACGGAGGCGGACCCTTACGTTATCACAAATGCGACGGAGCTTCAGGCGATGAGAGGCGATTTGGGTGCGTGCTACGTGTTGGGTAATGATATAGATGCGTGTGATACGCGGACGTGGAACGGCGGGGCGGGGTTTGAGCCGGTCGGCAGTGACCCCAATGGCTTTACGGGTAAATTTGACGGGCAGGGGAATACAGTAACTGGTCTGTATATTAACCGACCTTCAGATGACCGTGTTGGTTTGTTTGGCTATCTTACCGGAGGCGCTGAAATCCAGAATGTAGGCTTGGTAGATGTTGATATAACAGCTTACGGGGGCAGCGGCTCTCTGGTAGGCGCCAGCAATGGTTCGAGTATCTTCCGCTGCTGGGTATCGGGGACGGTCAGAGGGACAAGTTTGATCCAAGCTCCATTGGGAGGTTTGGTTGGCGGCAACATAAATGGTTCATTTATGTCTCAGTGTTTTTCGCTGGCGGATGTTTATGCCATCAACCCGGGTTCTCCGGCAAACCGGACAGGTGGCCTGGTGGGGCTGAGTAACAAAGGCAGTATCATTTTGGACTGCTACGCACGAGGGAACGTGACGGCGAAGAACAAGGTTGGCGGTTTGGTCGGCGACAACACGTGGGGTTCTTACGGTGGCTACATAAAGAACTGCTATTCGACGGGACACGTTACTGGCAGCGGAGGTGGTCTGGTCGGGTATAACTGGATGAGCGGGGTCACGTACGATAGTTGCTGGGACAAGCAGACTTCGGGCAAGACTTCAAGTCACGGCGGGGCAGGAAGGACGACTGCACAGATGATGCAGATGGAGACCTTTGCGGGCTGGGACTTTGATGAGGTGTGGGGGATTGTTGAGGGCGAGACGTATCCGTTCTTGTTGTGGGAGCTGAGCGGTGTTGAGCTTGCTATTGCGCGTCTCGAAGGTGCGATTGGCAAGAAAGCGGCGGCGCTTGAGGCACTTGACGGGGCTTTGGAGCAGGAAGACGAGGCTTATGTGCTTCTTGAGGAGGTGCTTGCGAGCGGTGATTATGAGGGGCTGAGCAAGCGTGATATAGCGGCGTCGCAGCGGAAGATTGAATCTGCGATTAGACGTCAGGAGCGGTCGAAGCGAGTGGTTCAGGGCAGCATTGAAGAGCTGGAGGATGCGCTTTTGTCTTTAGGCTGGGAACCTGAGCCAGAGCCTAACGAGCCGGAACCGGAGCCGAATGAGCCTGAGCCTAATGTGCCGGTTCCAAGGAAGCTGTTAAAAGGGTCCCGTGGGCGGCGTTAAGGTTACCTGCTGACCCAAATTTGTAAGGCACAATTAGGCGACGAATTCGCACAGGACGAGGATTATCTCCGCCCCTTCAGGCCGTAAATCCTCAGCCCGGGGATTCTCCCGCCGGTTATCTCCGGGTAACCGGATAGCAGTGCGACGTCAACTGGACCGCCGCCCCAGGCAATATAGTAATCTATCTCGTATTCTCTTAACTGCCTCTCCAACTCCGTCCGGCTGATATCTTTCTTCTGAGCGCCGTAATATCTGCAGTCCAAATAATACGCCATATATAGTGACGCCGCCCAACTGCTGTTCGATACAATATGGCGGCCCGGCTCAATAACTTTCTTGAACGCCTGGCTCAAACCATATATCCCCTTACCCATGCCCGCCTTCGCCTTCAAACTCTGCGACGCCGGGACCACAAACGACAAAAAGAAAACAAATAATAGGGCCCACCTTCTTGTCTTCGTAAAGAAATTACTCTCAAACAACCGGCCGAGCACATACCCACCCATCAGCATCAGCAGCATAAAGATGACGTACAGATACCTGTCCCGCACCCAGACCAGACTATACGCCCCGGCCATCAACGCAACAGTTATCGTCGGATAAAGCACCTCGGCCCGCATCGCCTTTATATTAAACCTCCGCAGCCAGAACAACACATACGCAACGCCTATCGCCAGCACAAGGGGCGAAAACTCCATGCAGAAACCGGCGATCTTGCGACCGTGTCTGCCGACAACCTTCATCTGATGCCTAAAATATGACCACAAATCCATCGTCTCCGGCGGCGGCACCTTCACATACGAAGGGTCTTCCCACACACTTATCGCCGTCTCATTACTCGGCTCCAGGAAACCTATCCAAAGAACCGCTGAACCCTGCGCGCCCGGCGAAGCCGCTGCCCTGTACGTTGTCTTACCCGATGTCCCAAACGTCAACTTCCCGTATTTATTGCTTATTAGCCCTATCCATATCCCGCTGATAACTGCGAAAGCGGCCGCACCCGCCAAAAAATTATGCACAATATTTTTCCTCGCCTCCCCGCTCTCGCTCCGCACAAACCCAAGCACATTTATCACAACAAAATGAGAAATGAAAAAAGGAAACCCAAAACTCTTCGACAAGTACGCAGCTCCGCCCAGCGCCCCGCATACTACGCCTTTCCTCACCCCTGCCCCATAGTCAGCTCCGAATATTACAGAAAGATAAAAAAGTATTATGCACGTCAGCAGTCCATCAGGCGTAATGTAAAAAAAACCAAAAGTCAATACTGCCGGAACAGCCGCTAATAATACCACCGTCCGAATCGACTCGGCCATCTCAAACCTGTAGGATAGCCGCCACAACGCTATGATAGTCACCACCCCAATTCCCAACGACAACACCTTCGTTGCTAATAGAGGCTCTATACCCAAATACAAAAACGGCATCAACAACCACGAATAAAGCGGCCCCCAGTACCCGTTAATCGCGCCGCTAAAGTCACCAGCCAAATATTTCTGAGCCACCGAAATATAAGATATCCCGTCAGGATTTATCTGATACCGATACTCGCCGACCAGAGACGCCCCTACGATTACGAACACAATCAGAACCAAAACCAAACGCAAGTCAAATTTCAAACCAAACCCCTTACAAGTCCATACTCTTTATCGTGACATCAGAAATCCAAAAGACGCGCCGCTAACCGTCACCCTTCCTTGACCTCGCAAGGAACAAAATCTCTTGCAGAAGCTTTCTGTTCGCGCTCGATAAATCCGCCACTATTCCCAACGTAATAAGACCGAACCCAATCAATAAAAGTATCGCAGCCAAAATAAGTGACTGTACATGCCCGGAACCATGCTCAGTTAAATAGTAGTACAAAAACCGCACACATATCCCCAAGCCAACAATAATCGGAACAAGCGAAAGATAAAAGAATGTCCGCAGCGGCTTGTACGTCACATACGACCGCAGAATTATCGAAACCGAACGCCAAAGATATCTCGGCACCGATGATATCAGCCGCGACTCCCGCGTCTTCGGATTAACCTGTATCGCAACATGCCCGATTCGCATATTCATATGCCCCGCCTGGATAATTGTCTCAAGCGTATACGTGTAACGGTTAAAAACCACAAGCTTCGTGGCCGCCTCCGCCGAATAAGCGCGAAACCCGCTCGTCGTATCAGGAACATCAGTGCCGGAGAACTGTCGCACCGCAAAACTGCCCAACTGCTGAAGCTTCTTCTTCGTCCACGAAAAATGCTCAATCTCCTCAATAGGCCTCGTCCCGATGACAATGTCCTTTTCACCTTTAATAATCGGCTCTATCAAATCTTTTATACACTCGGCCTTATACTGATTGTCGCCATCCGTATTAACAACAATGTCCGCCCCTAACTCCAAAGACCTCCCGATGCCGCGCGCAAACGCCGTCGCCAAACCACGATTGGAGCCGAGACTCAGAACGTGATGCACACCAAGCTCCCGCGCCACCTCCACCGTCCGGTCGCTGCTCCCGTCGTCTATCACTAAATACTCGATTCTCTCAACCCCCGCCAGTTCCCGCGGAAGGTCACCTATAACAGCGGCAAGCGTCTCTTCCTCGTTGTAACACGGTATTTGAATTATCAGTTTCATTACCTGTTCCCTTCCAGCTAACTCAAAATCTGGCCTGAATCTACACCTGTTTCTCCGGCTCCGGCCACATGCACTACACGATGAAATCTTCGGCTATAAATCCAAAACAACTTAATTAATTACTGCCCTTGCCTCAGCTCCGCCAATACAATCATCCACGGCAGCGGACAACGCACCTCCTTTACCTCGGCATATCCACCTACCCACCGCACAAAATCTCGCCTCGTCCAATGCTGCAGATGGTCCGGCGTATTGCCTAACCTGCTAAGGTACGCACCCCGAACTATATTTAGCACGCGCCATACCGGCTCCCGTGGCACGCTGACCACCAGCCACCGCCGACACACTCGAACCAATTCTCGAATACCTTTATCAGGCTCACTCAAATGCTCTAATACCTCCGAACACATAACCGTATCAAATGACTTATCGTCAAACGGCAACTCATAGATCGAGCCTTCAACCTGCTCAAGCTCCGGCGCAATCTCCGACATCCTCTCAAAATATGCAGCATTCGGCTCAACCGCCACCACACCACGCCGCTTAACCTCTGGCGGCAAAAACATATACGCGTCACCAGCTCCGGCCCCCACGTCCAGCAGCTTCCCCTCCGTCATATCAAGAATCTCACCCAACTTGCTAAAGAAATTCCGAACCAGATAACGGCTAATCGGATTACGACTCGAATACTTTTCACGAGACGGCTGGTCACCACCCTGTTGACCTGACGAGCACCTCTCTGTACAGCTATCCATCTGATACTTCCGAAACTTTAACGAAACAAAAGCTCAGCGCTCAACCGCAAATTTATTTCTTGCTTCGCTGAGCCTTTCGCCAAATAGGATAGCCCCTCCCGGCAGAACCTGCAAGAATTTACTCAACCGGGCAGCAATAGCCTCAGCCCAACCCGGGCCTTCCCCCAAAATTCCTTAAACGACCGAACCGCAAGCACCTGCCGGATAAGTCTGCTCGGCCGAGTATAAAACACCCGATAAGCCCGCTGTCGCATCTCCTCCAATTCCTCCTGTGTGAAGTTTTCCGTCCAGGCCGGTGGCTGAAAATCCTCGTCCGGATTCGCCGCAAATTCCCGCCAGTAGTCACGCTCAAAGATCCCTTGCTCCAGACCCATACGGTATAGCTCCGTCCCCGGAAAAGGAGTCGTCACCGCAATGTGTGCGTAGTCCGCACGACACTTGCGAATAAAATCCATCGTCATATCAATATCTTCCTGAGTCTCCGTCGGATTGCCCAGCATAAAATAAGACAGACTCGTTATCCCGTACTTCCGACACAAATCAAACGCCTCATGCGCCTGCTCGACCGTAATGCCCTTCTTAATTATCTTCAGGATTCGTGGACTGCCGCTCTCAACACCGATGTGGGCCCGCGCAACGCCCGCCTCTTTCATCGCCTTGACAACCTCCGCATCCAGAGTATTTGCCCTGGCGCGAACGTCCCATTGGACATCTAACCCGCGCTTCTTTATCTCATCTCGAATATCAAATATCCGCTCACGCCTGATTGTAAACGTATCGTCATAAAGAAAAATCTCGTGCACGCCGTGCTTCACACAATCTTCCATCTCATCCACCACGTTGCCGGCGCTTCGATACCGAAACGCCTTGCCCAGATGCGGCCGGTCACAGAAGATACACTTCATCGGACAGCCCCTGCTCGTCATCGCCGTCGTAACCGGGTTGCGCTTCGCCAACACCGACCAGTAAAGCGAACTGTCTATCAAATCCCGCGCGGGCTGTGGCAGCTCATCTAAATTCGCCTCCAGCGGCCGCGCCTCTTTAGTGCTCACCTCACCGTTGCGCATCACGGCCACACCACGCACCTTGCTTATGTCGCCGCCATCCGATAGCGCGTTTACCATCTCCGCAAACGCCCGCTCCCCCTCACCCAATACCAGCGAGTCCACCCCTTCTATCGAAAGTGTCTCCTCCGGATACAAATTCACGTGCGGCCCGCCTAAACTCACATGAGATTCAGGACACACCGACTTCGCCGTTCGTACCGTCGCAATAGCATCGATAACAGTAAACGTCATTGCCTGAATGCCTACAACGTCGGGCTGCACCTCCGCAATACGTCCCCCTATCCCCTCCTGCCCCAGACCCAATGCCGGCGCATCAAGCAGCCCAACCTCTGCATCCGTCCACGCCTTAAGACCCGCAGCAACATAAAGCAGACCCAGCGGCGGGTACATTCCCGTCTCAGTGTCCACGCTCTTCGGAACGTTCGTCCGAATCATATGTTCGTGTGGAGGACGAATCAGAAGGACCTTCATCACATACCCTCGAATAATACCTCTGTATCTACGCCCGAATGCAAAGTTCTGTTCAAACTCGCCTGTGTTGCTCCCTCCGCATCGCCGATACCTGGTCCGTCAGCAAACCTAACATAAACACAATAACCGCCGAAATCCCAAGAAACATAGCCGTCGCAGGTACGGCGAATCGGTACGTCCCGCTCACAAGGTCCTGAACGACGTTCGCGACCGTCGCAACGATTGCAAGCAGCATCAATATCCCGCTTACCGGCAGAAACACACGCAGCGGGTCAAAGAGCACCGTCAGCCTCAGCATCAACATCATTGTCTCCGGCCCGTGCTTGAGCTGCTTGACCGTGCTCGTCCCCACCCGTTTTCTCGTCTCTATCGGAATCCACTTTATCTGATGGTCGCCCTTCAGCATGGCAAACGTCGACGTCGTCGAAAATGAAAAACCCCTCGGCATCAAATGAAGATAACGTGCCAAAACCTCCCGCTTGTAAGCTCGAAGACCGGAATTGATATCAGGAATCTTCTCCTTTGCTAAATAATCACCAAACCATCTCAGAATCCTCTTGCCCGGCCGGCGATGAAAGTCAATATGTGAACCCTTCGTCCTCGCCCCTACCACCATATCATTCTCGCCAATGTGTTCCAACAGACGCCCTATATCATTCTCATCATGCTGACCGTCCGAATCAATAAAAACTACAACTTCCGCGTCCGTCGCCTCTACTCCCGTCGACAAACTCGCTCCATAGCCGCGGTTCGCCGCGTGTGTTATGACCTTGGCCCCGCGCTGCTCCGCTATCTTACCTGTCCCGTCATCCGAGCCGTCATCTACAACTACAACCTCCCACCCACTCTCCTTCGCCATCGGCATAAGCCTGTCCAGCACCTCACCAATCGCGTCCACCTCATTATACGCGGGCATAATAACACAAACTTTTTCTCTCTTGGCCACGTTTACTTGCACCAGAAACTAAGATTAATAGACTCACATCTAACCAAAACTATCGTCTCTCAGCCACCAAAACTTTATGCAAACCGCAGATAAAACTAACACCATGCCCCCCAAAAAACAAGCAAAAACACAAACCTTTACGATAACCACGAATTCCGCGCGATTTTCCCTCGCCTTTTCCTGCGAAGCTGACCATAATACGGGCGTCAGCGTCCCTTAACAAAACGATAAAACTAAAGTTGGAATCGTGACAAAACGCAGGATGGGCAGGCGTCCTGACCAATCTTGCAGAACCTAACAGAAAGGAGATTTGCTATGAGACCGTTTTACTTTGTAATAGGTTTGGTCTTGACTTGCACTCTGGGATGTGCATCCCTCGAATCTACGCACGAGGATGAGAAAGAGATTCCTCTTTCGCAGGTGCCCGCCGAGGTGGTGGAGGCCGCACAGCGAGCAGTCACGGGTATCACCCTCACGGAAGCCGAGGTCGAGCAAGAAGACGGCTGTACCGTATATGAGTTGGAGGGTACGGCAGACGGAATAGAGTATGAAATCGAAGTCACCGCCGATGGCAAGGTCCTCGAGGTCGAGCAGGAAGACCAAGACGACGAACACGACGACGACTAATCGAGACCGCATAGAACAACCAGCAGTGTAGGATAGGCAGCTTGTCTGTTTCAAGTGAAGCCAAAAGGCCCATCGTAGGTGAGTTTCACGTTAAGTGATTTTTTTGATTTTACTGTTCTAAGGAAAGGACAAACCTATGAAAGTAATTCGACAAATCGGCTCGCTGGCTTTCGTCCTCGGCCTCTTCACCTGCATTTTTGCCGGCATACCCTGGCACGTCATGGTTGCCGATGACCCGGTCATCCCCTGGTGGCTCAGAATTGCGATCTTCTGCCTTCTCGGCGGTATCCTTGTAGTCTTGGCGACGGTGGCTATCGAGCAAAGGAAATGCGTCAAGCCCGGAACAATGCCGGCTGCCGGCGAGGTTGAAGGTCAGGTTTTGCTGATGAATTCTACGGAAGTGCCCGGCCGCCAGACACGCCAGATTCTCGGCCTCGTCCAGGGCCATACCGTATTTGCCATCTGGCTCGGCAAAGACCTCTCCGCCTTAATCAGACTTGTCCTTGGCGGCGAACTGACTGAATACACGGATATGATGGGAAAGGCCCGAACGGTAGCCACTAACAGGATGCTCGCACAGGCTGCACAGATGGGCGCCGACGCGATAATCAACGTCCGCTATATGACTACCTCCGTTGTGGGAAGCGCCGCCGAACTCTTCGCCTACGGCACCGCCGTCAAGCTAAGCGAATAGCCGCCATGTGGAAGCGATTGATATTTTGAATATCGGCTATAGCAGACGCTCAATGCGCACCAAACCCCCTGCACAAATCCCTCACCTGCTCTCTCATCCGGTCCCTGAAGGCCTCATTTATCCTGTATTCACTCTCACTTAGTATCACAGCCTCCTTTAACACCGAATCCACCATCCCCGCTATTTTCTCCATCTCATGGGCGCCCATCCCCATCCTCGTCACAATCGGTGTCCCCAACCGAACGCCGCCGCCGACACCTGCCGGCCTCTTATCATACGGAAGGCCCACCATATCTACAACCATCCCACACTCCTCAAGGACCCTCTGCGCAATCACGCCGGTCAGCCCCTCCCGCGAATTCGCCACATTCACCAAAAATAAATGATTGTCCGTCCCACCCGTCAAAACATCATATCCTAAACTAGCCAGACCGCTCGCCAACCGTCGCGAGTTCTCTATGATTCGAAACTGCCGACTTTTGTATTCCTCCGAAAGTGCCTCCTTAAAGAAAACCGCCTTCGCCGCTATATGGTTCAAATAAATCGTCCCCTGCATCCCCGGAAACGTCGCCGCCTCAACATGCTCCCACAGCGGCCGTTCCTCCCCCCGCACATTTACCTTCCGGTCATATCCCTCACCCATCAATATCAAACCGCCCCTCGGTCCCCCCGGCTTATATGTACTCGTCGTTGTAAAATCCGCAAACTCAATCGGCGACCGATGTGCACCCGCCATAACTAATCCCGATATATGCGAGATGTCCGCCATAAGATATGCCCCCACGCTGTCCGCTATCTCCCTGAACTTGCCGAAATCTATCACCCTCGAATACGTGCTCGCACCGCATATAATAAGCCTTGGCCCAAACTCAACAGCCTTCTTGCCGATCGCCTCATAATCCAGCAGAAAACTCTCCTCATCTACATAGTAATTCTCCACCTCAAAAAACTTACCCGTAAACGAAACACTCGCACCATGCGAATAATGTCCGCCGTGCCCCGGCCCCAGGCTCAATATCTTATCGCCGCTTTCCAATACCGCTGTGATAACAATCTGATTCGCTGCCGTCCCCGAGTGCGGCTGTACATTCGCGTACTTCGCACCAAATGCCTCCTTCGCCCGAGAAATAGCAAGCCGCTCTATCTCATCGACAACCGCGCAGCCCCCGTGCATCCTCGCACCGGCAAAACCCTCCGCCGTCTTGTTCTGTACAACAGACCCCAGCGCCGCCAATACCGCCCGCGAGCACCGGTTCTCAGCCGCCTGTAGAATCAGTGTATTGCCAAGCCTTTCGTGCTCCCTCTCTATTAATTCATAAACCTCCCCATCCGCCTCCGACAAGGCGCCGAACAGGCCCTCGTGATAACCTGCAAAACCGCCCTTGCTCACCAGCTCGTAAACCTCTCTGTCCGATTCCTTCAGAATACCAACTTTTCCTCCGCCCTTGTCCCCGCTCGCATCCTTGCCCGACAACATCTATACCACCTTTTAATAGCTCAACTAAAAACGTTTTTGACAATCCTGACAATATCGTTATACGTCAAATACAGAAACACCATCGCAATCAGAGCCAGACCCGCATAAGATATCACCTCCTGAAGTCGGACGCTCACCGGCCTGCCCTTTATCCTCTCAACTATCAACAATACGAATACCCCGCCGTCAACAACCGGAATAGGAAGAAAATTTATAACCGCCAGATTCGCGCTGATAAACGCAAGTAGATACATAAAGCTGACAAACGAATGCTCGACAGCCTTATAACTCATCGCCGCAATACCCACCGGCCCGCTCATCGCCTCCATACTGATACTCCGGGCCAACAGTCCCTTCAACGTCACATACGTCTGAACAATAAACCATACGCTCTTCTTGCTGCCCATCACAAATGCATCGACCAACCCCTCAGCCTTGTAAAGCCTCTCCAAAGGCTTGAAAGGTACAAACTCAGCAAAAGTCGTCTTGACCGCTGCAAAATCTTCCCCACCCAAATCTAAAACAACACTCCCACCCGCTTGCTCATCCACTCGATAATCAATAGTTACACTCTGCCCCACATATCGCCCGACCTCCTTGGCCACCTCGTAAAAGTTCGACACACTAATCCCCCCGACCGCCGTTATCTCGGCGCCGCTCGGAATCGCCGCCGCCGTCCCACCCTTCACAGCTACAGTCCTGCCTACAACAGACCGCTCAAGCTCAAGACCAACCACAATACCTATAACAACACGCCCGTCATCCTTCGAACGCCTCGGAACCACCGCAACCGTAAAGCTCTCTTGCCCTCCGTCCGTATCAACACGCAATACCTCAATAGCTAACTCCTTGTCCTCATGCTCTTCGGTAACCTCACGCATCTCTTTATAAGTCGGGTTCTCAATCTCACCTATCCCGACTATAACATCGCCACTTTCAAGAGAACCTCCCTCCCCTACTATCTCCACCCGCGAAACATCCGTAATTTGCAGACGCGGCACAAGAGAATAAATATTGCCAAGGTCCGGCTCGCCCCCATCCCCTCCACTCTGAACATTCAAGGTAAGCCCAATTTCCGATTCAACTAACTCCACCTCACCTGACTCACCAACTCGCTCGCCTAAAACCGTAACCGTTGGTGCAAAAACCTCTTCCACTATCTCTACCAACTCCCAGTGCTCCAGCACGTCCCTGCCGTTGACCGATTTAATTACATCGCCGCCGCGCAGCCCCGTCCTCTTAAACAGCTCATTGGCGTCCGCCTCTGCAACCTCTGCCACCGTCAACGTCTGCGGTGACAAAATACCAAACAGCCGCAGCGGCACCCCCGCCATCTCCTCAGCCACAATCCCAAACCCCTCCACAGAACCGTCCGTGTGTCTCGCCTTCAACCGGACCTCTTCGCCCTCCTCCGACAGCGCCGCCGCTACCAATATATTCCCGAAGTCCAGATTGTCGCTCTTACCCGATATCTCAACTATCTCATCACCTGCCCTCAGACCCGCTCGCGCCGCCGGAGAACCGGGTATCACACTTCCAACTACCGCCGGCATCCGGTTTATCCCCGCAAGATAAACAATCATAAGAATACCGACCGCCGCGATTACATTGAAAATTACCCCCGCGGCTATCACCGCCATCCGGGCTGGCACCGACTTGTTCGTAAAAGATCGTGGGTCATCGCTCTTCTTGTCTGCGCCGGTGTCCTCCTGTCCCAGCATCTTCACGTACCCCGCTACAGGGATAAGGCCGATGCGATATTCCGTCTCACCCCCCTTGCCGCCCTTGCCAACCGTAAAGCTAAGCAACCCATCACCCGACTCGTTCCCTTCTTTGGGAAAAAACTTCGGCAGTATCCGAATACGCCAGCCCGCCTCCGTCCTCCGCGCTCCCAACAATACCGGCGGTATAAAAATAGAAAACACCTCCACCTTTATATCGGAAAGCTTCGCCAAAATAAAATGACCGCACTCATGAATAAATACAACCGCGCTGAACCCCATCACCGCCAGAAATATATTCCACCACATCAGAAGCCGGCCGCTGATATAATAGACTGCCACTAATAAAATGATAACCAGTAGCGCCAGCCGGGAATACTTATCTATTGAACCCTTTGTACCACCCATCAAGTAGCCTCTTTCATTGACCGAAAATTTACAACTCGAAAAAAAACTTTGAATTTTACGTTATGGTTTTACACTTTTAGCTTTCCATTTTAAACTCTCTTTAACCTCTCTTCTCGCCCATCCGTCCGCCTCCAGCAGCTCCTCAAGCGACGCGCCCGTCTGAACACTATGCCTACTCAGACAATCCTCAATCAGTTCGACTATACTGGCAAATTTAATCCTCCCGCCTAAAAACTCGCTCACCGCCGCCTCGTTTGCAGCATTAAAGACCGCCGCCGCCGTCCCGCCCGTCCTCGCCACCTCAAATCCAAGCGATATCGCCCTGAAAGTCTCCAGATTCGGCTTCTCAAACGTCAATTTACTCAACTCATCCAATCGCAGCCGCTCCGCAATCCCCGGCACCCGCGCAGGATACGTCAGCGCATACTGTATCGGAAGACACATATCCGGCGTGCCCAGCTGAGCCATCACGGACCCGTCCACAAATTCAACCAATGAATGTACTATCGTCTCAGGATGTATCAAAACTTCTATTTTTTCCACCTCCACGCCAAAAAGCCACCGCGCCTCAATCAACTCAAGTGCCTTATTCATCATCGTCGCCGAATCCACCGTAATCTTCCGCCCCATCTCCCACACCGGATGCGCAAGTGCCTGCTCCAGCGTAACATTCGCAATTTCCTCCGCGCTCATCCCCCTGAACGGCCCGCCCGACGAAGTCAATATAATCTTGCTTACCTCCTCCTTCGCCCCCGCCCGCAGGGCCTGAAACACCGCCGAATGCTCACTGTCCACCGGCAGTATCTCAGCGCCATTCTCCCTCGCCGTCGATGTCAACAGTTCCCCCGCAACAACCAACGACTCCTTGTTCGCTATCGCCAATCTCTTCCCCGCCTTTGCCGCCGCAAGTACCGATGGTAACCCCACCGCACCAACCACCGCCGTAAGAACAATATCAACCTCCTCAAGCTCCGCTATCTCCGTCAGGCTCTCCGCCCCTGACAGTACCTCCACTCCCAAATCACTGACCAATTCCCTAAGCTGCCCAACATATTTCGCGTTCGTTATCGCAACATATTTAGGTTTATATCGCCTCACCTGCTCCGCCAACAGTTCCACACTGCTGTGCGCACTAAGCGCAAAAACCTCATATCCCTCCCCTAAGGAATCTATTACCCTAAGCGCATTCTTACCTATCGAACCCGTAGAACCAAATATCGCAACTCGCCGCAACATAACCATATCCTACGCCCAAAAACCCCCCAAGTCAAGATACCACCCACCGCCGCACCCACCAACCCTCGCCAGACAGTAAAACACATTTTCTGTCCTCTTGTCGCCCTCTTGGCCGAATAAACATAACAGAACCTAACTAAATTGGAGCAAGTATAAAACCGTAAAGGCCAGCAAAACCGAAATATGAGAGCGTCTCTGCCTATAATTATTATTCCCCTTTGCTTTTCAGGTATTTTTTGCGACATGACATGCTGAACCTGTCGGGAAGTTGTTGACAACGAGATGAAATCTTGGTATTGCAGGCCTTGAATTGTACAGGAATGCTTCAAAAACAGTGTCAAAGCGTACAGGAGCACCGTTTATGAAGTTAAATGGGCAATCCCGAATAGATACACTATGGCCGCAGTTCATACACAATTTCTCGATTTCCCCGGACGCCCGGCCTCTTGTGCCCCGAGAGCCCGTTGACGTGGAACGAAAGGGCCTTTGGAAATCTTTTAATATCGAGGGATTTTCAAGGCAGGCACGCGATGCGTTTTGTATAATGCGCCGTTGAAGCCGGCGAAACGCGTCGGAATTCGCTAAAGAGAAAGGGCGTGATCCTTGCGGCCATTTTGGCGCATTGGGCGCCACAAGTGCCATTATGAGAATATTGCTTGTTAATCCCGAAGTGCCGGTTACTTTTTGGAGTTTCAAGAATGCCTTGAAATTCATCTCCAAGAGGGCAATTCTTCCGCCTTTGGGATTGCTGACCGTCGCGGCGATGCTGCCCAAGAGCTGGGAGAAGAAGCTCATCGATATGACGACGACGAAATTGCGGGATCGCGACATTCGCCGGGCGGACTATGTGTTCCTCACGGCAATGGCCATCCAGAAAGATTCGGCCCGTCGGGTAATAGACCGCTGCAAGAAGCTTGGCGTAAAAGTCGTTGCGGGCGGCCCTTTGTTCACGGCCATGCCGGAATACTTTCTGGATGTGGACCATCTTGTCCTCAATGAAGCCGAGGTCACTCTGCCCGTATTCCTGGAGGAGCTCGAGTCCGGCTGTGCCGGGCCCTATTACCGTTCGCGAGAACACGCCGACGTGAGCAAGACGCCGATTCCACTCTGGGAGCTTGCCTCGCTTAAGAAATACGCGCTGATGCCCATTCAATACTCGCGCGGGTGCCCGTTCAACTGCGATTTCTGCGATGTCACAACGCTGTTCGGGCACAAGATGCGGACGAAAACAAAGGAGCAGGTGCTCGCGGAACTCCAGACCCTGTATTCGATGGGCTGGCGGGGCCAGGTCTTCGCCGTTGACGACAACTTCATCGCAAACAAGCAGAAACTAAAGACAGACATCCTGCCCGCCATCATCGGCTGGATGAAGGAGAGGAAGTATCCGTTCTCCTTTAACACGCAGGCGTCCATAAACCTTGCCGACGATGAGGAGCTCATGCGCCTGATGGTTGAGGCCGGTTTTGATTGCGTGTTCGTCGGGATTGAGACGCCGAGTCCGGAAGGCCTGGCCGAGTGCAACAAGGTCCAGAACGAAGGCCGTGACCTGGTCGCCTGTGTCAGGAAGATCCAGACATTCGGTATGCAGGTCCAGGCGGGCTTCATTCTCGGCTTCGACAGCGACAAGCCGGCCATCTTCGAGAGCCTCATCAGTTTCATTCAGCAAAGTGGAATCGTTACCGCCATGGTCGGATTGTTGAACGCCCCGCGCGGGACAAAGCTTTACCGTCGCATGGTCAGCGAGCACAGGTTGCTGACGCACGTCACCGGCGACAACACGGATTTCTCAATCAACTTCATACCGAAGATGAACCTCCAGGACCTTCTCAAGGGTTATCAAAAGGTCGTCAAGACAATCTATTCAAACAAGTACTACTACGAGCGCATCCTGACATTCCTCAGAAATTACAAGCCTCTCTGCAAAACCAGAGTCAGATTCACCTGCAGCGACATCAAGGCATTCCTAAAGTCGGTATGGCTGCTGGGAATAGTAGGCAAAGGCAGGTTCTACTACTGGAAGCTTATCTTCTGGTCGCTGCGAAACCCTCGCTACTTCCATCTGGCCGTCACGCTGGCCATCTACGGGTTCCATTACCGCAGGATATTCGACAGCTACGCCAAAGCGGCCTTAGCCTGAGCGAATCCACAAGACACCACCCACCGCCTCCTCATCTGACAATTCCCACAACTTTTTTATTTTGCAGCCCCCTCTGCCCCATATTACAATATTTCTCGATACATAATCCCCAGCGCTATTAAAAGGGAGCTTATTATGGACAAGCCCGAAAACAAGCCTGAAACCAAAATGGCGTGGATCTTGAAGATGTTGAGACGTTACCTTATTTTGCTCACTTCGACAGTATGCATACTATGTGCGTTGCTCGCATTACTTATCCTGTTGTTATTATATGTCACATATCCGAGAGAGCCTAAGATTTCTCTTGAAAGCGTCAACCTTCGTCTGCTGGTAAACGCAATTAACACATATCGTATAGATCATAGCAAGCTGCCCTTGGAAAGTCACTTCAAAGAATCTATGGAACAGTACCTGACAGACACGAGTATACTATCGCAGGTCAGATATTTTTGTGAGCCGAACAGTTTTGTTCTTATAGTTCCAGGAGCAAATAAGAAATTTGATACACCGGAAGGCTACAACAGCCTTAAGGCCTTCAAAACGCAAACCGACGATACAATAATATTTTGGCCGCTACCGAAGGGACACGACTAGCAAAAAATTAGTGCCCCCCCAATCAATACCTGTAGGTCCTCCCCGGCCGCCGCCTTCGCGTCCTGTCTCTCAGGCTTTGTCCTAACTTTTCCTCCGCCGCCATCCGCCCGCTGAACTTCCGCCAAGCCGCCATCGACCGCGCCAGATTCTCCCGCACGTCCCCCTTTATCCCCCACCCCTGCAAGCCAACCGGCCCGTCATAGCCGAGCCCCTTGAGCGTGCTCAGCAATTTATACACATCAAACTCCCCACTATCCAACGTCTCAATCGACCCCGTCTTCGACGACCCGTTAATCGTTACCGTAAACAGATACGGCCGCAGCCGCCCCAGCTGCTCATCAATCCCCTCTTCCCCTTCAATCAGCAGCCGATGAACCAGATTGAAGCTAAGCCCCACATTCCCCTTACCGACCTTCTCCACCACCCGAAGCGCATCATCATGCCGCTCTAACCACTCATTTACATGCGGATATAGCGCAACCCTCACCCCGGCCTCCTCGCCCATGTCCGCCACCTCCCGAATAATCTCAACCGCCCGCTCGTCCCCCTCCGGCGACGACTTCTCATACTCTTTACTCATAATATGCAGCCACACCATCGCATCCCGCCCCCGCAGCTGTTCTATCGCCTCCGGCAGACTCTCCTCATATCTCGCCTTCCCTTTATCTAACCACACCCCAACATACAACGGCCATATCTTCAAGCCGTTCCTGTCTAATTCCCGCAGCATCTCCCGCAAATCATAATCCCCCCGCTTCGGGTTCCCCTCCCAGTACGCTATCCCCGCATACCCCAATTCCTTGACCATCTCTGCCTGCGCCTTCGCCGTCTTGTGGTCCGCGTCTATCGTCCCCGTATCCATCGCAAAGAATTCATTCGCTAATCCCTCCCGCGCAGGAGCCC
Source organism: uncultured Pirellulales bacterium (assembly GCA_964513655.1). Classification (GTDB taxonomy): domain Bacteria; phylum Planctomycetota; class Phycisphaerae; order Sedimentisphaerales; family Anaerobacaceae. The sequence goes on from CAZENQ010000001.1 coordinate 133,982, forward strand.
CGCACGATGCCAAAAACATACACGACCCCAATACCAAACCAGCGCATATAACTCGTTTCCACCGCTTCATATTCCGTCCCTTTCCTTTTCTGTTAAGATTTACCAACTAAACCCTCGCTGGGAAAATCCCTCGAAGGTATTCCAGGTTCTTCGCAAACTTCGCCTCTTCCTCCGCGGAGATAATCTCCTTCGGCTCCCACTTATTACTCTCCAAAACTATCCACCCTCGATAACCAATCTCGTCAATCGCCTCCCGCACCCGCTGAAAATCTATGTCACCCTTCCCGAACAGCTCATTGCCATAGTCCTTCGCGTGAAACTCGCAGATATTCTTCCCAAGACTGCGTATCTCCTTATAAATATCATACCCCTTCTTCTTCGAATTCCCCACATCATAGTAAACCTGCACCGCCGAACTGCCCACTCGGTCGATAATCTCCATATTCTGCTCGGCGCTCATCCACGACTCAAGCCCGAGCACCACGCCTGCCCTCTCCGCCTGTATCGAAACAAGTGCCAGCTTCCGCGCGACAATCAGCCTGCCCTC
>CAZENQ010000002.1:0-124490 GCA_964513655.1 uncultured Pirellulales bacterium
GTGTAGGAGGTGGAGACGCCGCCACCTCCAGGGCGGAACGACAGGGCCGTAACGCCGAACTGATGTTCAATCCATTGCTGAGCGGTCTTCATTCGCCAAGAGGCCTCTGCGGCGGGAATCTCCTTGTTTCTTCTGGTGTCGCCGAACTCGCGGTACCAGCCGACCTCGGCGCGCTCTTTGTCAAGGTCCGAGCCGTACCAGGGTCCGGGCGGGGAGAAGAGGTCGGGCTGCATGTGGGTGAGGCCGTGACATTGTATTTCTATAACACCAGCCTTTAGACCGTTCATTAGGCCTCGATAAGTTGATGGATAGTCCTGGGGTGCGCCGAATTCGTCGGTGAGTTTTCTCTGGAAGGCGGGTTCTACGCGTTTGAGGCCGTCGTTCACAAAGCCGGGGACTACGTTCATTATAAGGATGGCGTTGTGCTGTTTGAGGGGCTTTATAAGGTGCTGTTCAATCTGCTGCTCGGTTAATGTTGGGTATCGCCAGTGTTCGAGCCAGGCGTTCTGGGCGCTGCCGGGGTCGTCCATAATGAGCCAGGCCTTGTTCTGCCAGGTCTTGCAGAGGGAGTGTCCGATAGAAAAGGTGATTGCTCTTCGAAGGAGTGTGCGATACGCCTGGTATGAAAACATCTGGTCGATGTCACCACCTATCCAAACGGCCCTTGCACCTGACGGAAGGCCTCGAACGGTTACCTGAGGGTATGTGCCCTGTGTGATTAGGGGTTTGGCGTCGGTGAGCTCGACCTGAACTCTTTTCTTGGCTGTGCCGGTGTCATCGGTGTAATCCAACGGATTCGCCAGGCCGTTAGTGATGAAATGGCCGGCTGAGTGCTGCAAGCTGGAGTTGTGCATCCAGGAGCCGACGTATTTAATTCCGAGGAGGTCCTGGATAACTGGCTCCTTGATACGGTCGCCAAGGGCGATGAGGCTGATGCCATGGTCATTTACGGCCTGCTGCAACACGTCGTAGCGCTGCGGCTGGAGGTCGGCTGATGTGTCGGCGTCGAAGATGATGCAGCCGACATCGGCTTTTCCATCCGGGCCGAGGAAACGATTTATGTCCATGAACTCCTGGTCGAGGCGAATTATTTCGAAGGGGACGCACCATGTTTTTAGCATGATTACCAATAAGGCGAACTCGTCTTGGACGGTGGCGGGGTTAGCTTCGGCCTTTGATTTTATGTGTTTGTGGACATCGACGACGAAGCTTGCGGGGTCCTGCCACTGGTCGCCGATGACCAGCGCTACTTTGTAGGGTTTTATGTCGGCGGCGAGAGAACTGCCAAGAAAAGTGGTGGAGATGACGGTCAAGGCGATTGCGAATTTGAACGGCGTTGAGAATAATTTCATATACAAATTCCTTTAGTGTAAAGCTCAACAGTTAGTCACTGGTGCTCCTTAGCTGCTCCAGCAGTCGGGTCCTGACCTTGGTGAAGAAGTCGTGGTAGCATGGCTGTTTATAGTCAGGGTAGGTGTATGGTAAGGGCTGCCAGGTGCCTTTGTCAAAAATAAGTGTGACTTCTGCGTACATTTTTTGGCCGATGTATATACGATGCGAGTAGTTCTTTGTTGTGGCCAAAACCAGTTTTGAGGGCTCGATTATGCCGGGGTCGAGATTTACGGGTCTGGGCAGGTCGATATTTGACTTTGCGGCCAATTTTTGTTCGAGCTTATTTGTCTGGTGTTTGATTTCGGGCAGACTGCCGGGGTCGATTAGTTTGTCGATGCTGACAAATTGTCGCAGGATGTTTTTGCCGGTTTCATTATTATAGTAGTCAGTCTGTGTAAACGGCCAGATGTCACTTTGCAGGTCAAGGTTGGTGAACTCGGCGGTGAGTGTTTCGATTGCAGCGTTCAAACAGTTCTTGTCGGCCGCGAGGATGCCGACAAGAAGTTTTACGGGGCTGGGCTCTTTGAGGTCCCACATTGGCTCTGCCGGTTAGTTGGCTTATGGATTCAGTTGTTCTTTTAGTGAGTTGACCAGTTTGATTGTTTTGGCTGCTGCATTTTCGATGGGGACTTTTTGACTTTTTGATTCCGCGCGGAGCTTTATTTCAACATTGCCTTCGGCTACTGATTTTTGGCCGACGGTGATTCTCACGGGAATACCGAGCAGGTCGGCATCCTTGAATTTGACGCCGCCGCGGAGTTCTCTATCGTCCAGTAATACGTCAACGTCTTTGTCGAGCAGTCGCTGGTAGATGTCTTCAGAGGCTTTTGCTACGACCGGGTCATCCTGATTTACGCAGGTGATAAGGACTTCGAAGGGGGCAATGGTGACGGGGAAGATGATGCCGTTTTTGTCGTTGCCGAGTTCGATGGCGGAGGCGAGGATGCGGTTGATGCCGATGCCGTAGCAGCCCATGAGGCAGGGTTTTTCGGCGTCGTCTTCGCCGAGGAATTTTGCGTTGAGCTTCTTACTATATTTTGTACCGAGCTTGAAGACCTGGCCGACCTCGATGCCTTTCTTGAAGAGCAGCTTTTTGCTGTTGTGCTTATCGCCGTCGGCGGCATAGCGGATATCGGCGATGGTTACGTTGTTGCCTTCGAGTGGGAAGTCCCGGCCGGGGACGACATTCTTTGTATGGTAGTCGGTCTTATTGGCGCCGGTAATGCCTACGGCCATTGCCGCAACTGCGTGGTCGATAATTAGTCTTGAGCCCTTGTCTGCAAGCCCTATTGGTCCAGCGAAGCCAACTTCGGCTCCTGAAACTTCCTTGATCTCCCGTTCTTCAGCTAGCTCAATGGACCCACCAATAATTGACCGCAACTTCTCTTCGTTTACTTCGTGATCGCCTCGGACCAGTACGGCGAAGTTCTCATAATCTGTTACTGGACCAACATAAACTCCTCGATGGTCATGTTTTGCTTTTTCCGCACTAAAAGCTTTCGCTTGCTCTTCCAAACAAGCAGGATTTGTATAAATGAGTGTTTTTATCATGTCCTTCGGTTGGGTTTTGAGGAAATCGCAGACTGCTTCGATGGAGCCGATGTTGGGGGTGTGGACGTCTTCGGTTGGAGGGATCTTGGTTTTTGCTTTTTCCTTTGGTAGTGGGTCGACGGCGGCCTTTTCGAGGTTGGCGGCGTAGGAGCCGTCCTCGGTGTAGACGATTGTGTCCTCGCCTGATTCACAGGGTACAGTGAACTGGTGCGAGCCGGAGCCGCCCATTTCGCCGGACTCGGCCTCGACGACGACGTAATCAAGGCCGCAGCGTTTGAAGATTCGGCAGTATGCGTCGAACATAATCTTGTATGATTTGTCGAGGCTTTCGGGGTCGGTGTCGAAGCTGTAGGCGTCTTTCATAATGAATTCGCGGCTGCGGAGGACGCCGAAGCGGGGGCGGAACTCATCGCGGAACTTGAAGCTAATCTGGTAGAGGTTGACGGGGAGCTGCTTGTATGATTTTATCTCGCCGGCCGCGAGGGAGGTGACGACCTCTTCTGCGGTTGGCGAGAGGATGTTGCCGCGGCCGTGGCGGTCGGTGAAGGTCGCGAGGGTTTCGCCGTAGTCGACGTCCCGGCCGGTTCTTTGCCAGAGTTCCAGAGGCTGGACAGATGGCATGAGGATTTCCTGAGCGCCGGAGCGGTTCATTTCTTCGCGGACGATGGCGATGACCTTTAGGAGGCTGCGCCAGCCCAACGGGAGGTAGGTGTATGTGCCGCTGGCGAGTTTGCGCATAAGGGCCGCCCGGAGCATTAATTTATGGCTGGTGATTTCGGCGTCGGCTGGGACCTCTTTGACGGTCGGTATGAACATCAGGCTATATCTCATGGCTCGTATCTCGTATTTCGTAGTGCGTATTGCGTTGACTCGAAACCGGAAGTCCACTATATAGCCCAAAATGTGGAGGGTTGCAAGCTAATATTTTGTGATTGGGAGATGCTGGAAATGGGGGGAGAATTTGATACAAAAAAATATCGGCTGGAACGAGAAATTTCAGCGAAATGGTCTTGGCAGGATTTTGTGGTTTGGATACAATTCAGTAACTTTCGTATGATGCACTGTGTGCTGGTTATCGAAGTGCGGTCGGTGGGTGGGGCGTAAGAAGTAAGTAGGAAAATGGTTGAGTTAGTGAATACAAACAAAGCGGGCTCTTCAGAGACGGGCCTGAACCTTAGACGAGGCAAGCGCTTAGGGAAATACCGTCTGGAGCGGCGTCTGGGTGAGGGTGGAACGTGCGAGGTCTGGAAGGCGCGGGACTGCGTGGAGGGCATCTGGGTGGCGTTGAAGATACCATTGATGGATATTAACGGCGAGCGCGACAACCAGGGCTTATTTCATGAGATTCGCTTAGTTGCGCGGCTTCGTCATAAGCATATAATGCCGGTGAAGAACGCCGACATCATCGACGGTCACGTGGTTCTGGCTACGGAATTGTCGGTGGGCACCTTGGCAGACCGTTCGAAGCCGATGTCGGTGCGGAGAGTAATTTTTATTATTGCTCAAGTACTTGAGGGGCTGGCGTATGCGCATCACAATCGTCTACTGCATTGTGACGTTACGCCGGGGAATATTTTTCTGTTTCCGAACGGGCATGCGGCACTTGGGGATTTCAGTATCAGTCTGAAGCTAAAGGGGCGGATGTCGACCGTAGACGATTATGGTACTCCGGGGTATGTTTCGCCGGAGCAGGCCTACGGGCGTCCGACTTATCGAAGTGATTGTTTTTCGGCCGGCTTGATAGTTTACGAGTATATTACCGGGGTCCTGCCGCGCTGGCCGTTTAAGTGGCCTTTTCGAGGTCATAAGCGACTGCTTGAGCAAACCAGTCCGGGATTCGTCAAATTTATGCGGAAGGCTTTGAGGGTGGACCCGGCCAAGCGTTTTGCCAATGCTGACCAGATGCTGACCGCTTTGATTGAGGCGACACCGAAGGGTTTGAAAAAGGGTTTCGCTTTGAAATTGAGGGGGAGGAAGCGGCCGGACTGGCGTCAGATGCGGCGCGAGAGTTTTGTCCAAAGATACCAGAAAGTTCTGCCGTTTATTGTTCGCTGTGTGAAATGCGGCGAGCCGATGGATGAAAGAATGGTGATTTGTCCGTGGTGCGGCACGGGGTGCAACCGCTTCGACAGTCGGAGCCGGTTGAGTCATATTTGTGGTCGGTGCCATAAGGGCGTTTTGGCCGAGTGGCGATTTTGTGCGTGGTGTTATGGGCCGGGGTTTGCATCGCCGAGTACCAAGCGGACGGCTGGTGTGCGTTACCAGGCGGACTGCAAATACTGCGGCGGCAAGCTTATGCGATTTATGCGTTACTGTCCGTGGTGTCATCGTAAGGTTCGCGGGCCTTGGCAGGTTCGGCCTTTTCCGGAGATATGCGGCAAGTGCGGATGGTCTGTGGATTCATCGTTCTGGAACTACTGTCCGTGGTGCAAACAGGGTTTGGTTTAGCGGCCGGCGGTAACGGAATACCGGCCCGGGGTAAGAAGTAGTGTAGTTGTCAAGGACGGGAAATGGAAGAGCAGTTACAAGATGCAATAATTTCGTCATTGCCATTTCGTTGGGGTGCGTTAAGTGACATTGGTAAGGTTCGGGAGGAAAACGAGGACACGTTTTGGGTTGAGCCGGAGTTAGGCCTGTTTTTGGTTTCCGACGGGATGGGAGGCCATCGGGGAGGGGCGCTTGCGTCAAAGATAGTCACGGAAGATTTGCCGGCAATGATTGAGACCAAGCTTGACAGGCTTAAGGTGGGCAGGGCGAGGACGATAAGGTCGCTTCTTAAAAAGGCCATTGTGGAACAGAGCAAGCAGCTGCTTCTGGAGGGGACAAGTGAAAGCGGGTTTAAGGGAATGGGGGCGACACTAGTGACGGTGCTCTTGAGGAAGAATCGCGCGTATATCGGCAATCTTGGGGACAGCAGGGTGTATCGTTTTCGAAGGGGCAGGCTCGTGCAGGTGACGAAGGACCATTCAGTAGTGTCGGAGCTTCTGGACAAGGGGCATATCGAGCCGGAAGAGGTTGAAAACCACGAGGCACAGGGTGAAATCACACATTATGTTGGGATGGAGGAAAAGGCGAGGCCTTATGTGCGGTCTTTCGGGCTTAAAGAGGGTGACCGGTTGCTATTGTGTACTGATGGCCTGACGGACGCGATAAACGATGATGTGATTGCGGCGATTTTGAGTGATAAGGGGGACTGTGACGAAGCGTGTAAGGCACTTGTGGATGCGGCGAATGGTGCCGGTGGCCACGATAATATCACTGTTATTATTGCCGACTGGATTCGGCGGTGTTAATAGCAGAGGCATATGGTTCGAGAGCCTTCAGGACCATTGCTTGTATCTCAGAGAAGGGGAAAAGTTGAAAGGCCTGCCAAATGGCAGGCCTTTTTTTATGTTTTCTGTTATAGCTTGAGGCACGTCAAAAAACGGTTCTTGCATAAAAGTCGATTAGGCAATATGATTTTTTATCAGATAAATTTTTGGTCGGAAGATATCGAGGATATGTGAGCGCGAGTTGCAGGTTTAGTCTTTTGAATTTACGGCAAGGGCAGATTATGAAGGGGTATGTAAGTCGGCGCGGGTTTCTAAAGGCGATGGGTCTTGGCGCAGCGTCTATGGCTATTCCGGGATGCATGGGTGGTACAGGGCGGCTTTTGGGGGAGGGGTCCGGGGACAGGCCGAATATAATTTTGATTATGGCCGACGATATGGGCTACTCGGACATCGGCTGCTATGGCGGGGAGATTCAGACGCCGAACTTGGACAGACTTGCGGCGAACGGACTGCGGTTTACGCAGTTTTATAACACCGCACGTTGCTGCCCGACGCGGGCATCGCTGATGACGGGGCTTTACGCGCACCAGACGGGGATGGGTTGGATGACGGCGGCAAATCTGGGATATGAAGGTTACGGGGGTGATTTGAATAACAGATGTGTCACGATAGCGGAGGTGCTCAAGCGGTCGGGTTACTCGACTTACATGGCCGGCAAGTGGCACGTTACTTATGATGGATACTTTGATGGTCCGAAGCACAGCTGGCCGTGTCAACGAGGGTTTGAGCGGTTCTACGGTACTTTGAGCGGGGGCGGCAACTACTTTGACCCGAAGGCCCTTACGCGGGACAATACTCGGATTAAGGCGACAAGTGAGGGCTACTACTACACCGACGCAATCAGCGATAATGCAGCGAAGTTTATCAGAGAACACGACTTGTCAAAGGGTGATGAGCCGTACTTTTTGTATGTTGCTTATACGAGTCCGCACTGGCCGCTGCACGCGAAGCCACACGATATCGAGAGATACAGGGGCAAGTACATGAAGGGGTGGGATGCTCTGCGGGCCGAAAGGCATAAGCGGATGATAGAGATGGGCCTTGTGGAGGAGTCCTGGGAAATAACGCCGAGAGACGTAAAGGCAAAATCCTGGGATGAGGTGGACGCAAGTAAGAAGGAATTGTGGGATTTGCGGATGGCGGTTTACGCTGCTCAGATAGATTGCATGGACCAGGGCATTGGTCGAATAGTATCAGTAGTAGAAAAATCAGGTAAGCTTAATAATACGTTGATAATGTTTTTATCCGATAACGGCGGCTGCGCTGAAGGTATTTCGCGTGCAAAGAAGGACATCAAACTGTTAGGGGCGGAAGATTCGTTCGAAAGCTATCGCATAAACTGGGCGAACGCGAGCAATACACCGTTTAGGCTTTACAAACACTGGGTACACGAAGGCGGCATCGCGACGCCATTGGTTGTTCACTGGCCAAAGGGCTTCAAGGCCCGCGGCGAACTGCGGCATCAGCCGGGGCATGTCATCGACGTTATGGCGACGTGCGCCGATATTACGGGTGCAAAGTACCCGCGCAAACACAAAGGCAAGAAGATAGTCCCGCTTGAAGGCAAGAGTCTTGTGCCTGCCTTTGGCAACAGACCGATTGAGCGCGAGGCTATATACTGGGAGCACGAAGGTAATCGTGCGATTCGTGTCGGCAAGTGGAAGCTGGTAGCGAGGGGTAAAAAGGGGGCGTGGGAGTTATACGACCTCGAGGCCGAGCGGACGGAGCTGAATGATTTGGCTAAGTGGTATCCTGAGCGTGCGAAGGAGATGGCTGAGATGTGGCAGAGGTGGGCTGAGCGTTCGAACGTTCTGCCTTTGGACGGGCGGGGATGGAATGAAAGGCTGAAGAGCGACAAGGGGCCGCCGTTAGCGGAAGGGAAGATTTAGTAAAGCGAGCGGAAAACTGAAAGACAATAACGAGAAACATTGATACGGAGTGGGACATGGCACATAAATTCATTGAAGAAATTGGGGCGGGTGAATCCATCGACGATATTTATCTGGTAAGAGAGCCGGTGCTTCGGAGCACGACGCGAGGCGATTTGTATATAGCGATGTTCGTCTGTGACCGGACGGGGCAGTTAAACGGACGGATGTGGCAGGCGACAGAAGCGGTTTACAAGGGGCTACCTAAACCCGGATTTGTCCGTATACAGGGAAGGAGCGAGCTTTATCAAAACAACCTGCAAATCATTGTAAATAACGTAGGCGTCATTGATGCAAGCAAGGTCCAACTGGAGGACTTTCTGGCGCGGACCGACAAAGACACAGGAAAGATGTTCGAGGAAGTAAAGGCGGCTGTAGGACGGATAAAAAATGCTCAGCTAAAGGCGCTGGTCGATGAGTTCTTAGCTGATACCGAGCTAATGGAGAGATTCTGCAATTCGCCGGGCGGAGTGAAACTGCACCATAATTATCTTGGCGGCCTGCTGGAGCATACGCACAATATGCTGCGGGTGGCTGCCGCGGTATTGCCGTTTTACAAAGAGGTGCAACCTGACCTGGTTATGGCGGCAATATTTATTCACGACATGGGCAAGACGGAGGAATTGGCGTATGATATGGCGTTTTCATATACCGACTCGGGACAGCTAATCGGGCACGTCACGGAAAGCTTTCTAATGCTGAACAAAAAGGCCGATGCGCTTGCTGCGAAGGGTAAGCCGGTTGATAAGGAGATTCTGGATGTTCTGGGACATATCATTCTGTCACATCACGGGCAATACGATTTCGGCTCACCGAAGCTGCCGGCGACGCCTGATGCGTATATGGTCAATTATATTGACGATTTGGACGCGAAGATAAATCAGGTGACGGCAGCAATTGGCGATGAGCCGAGCGATTCGAACTGGACCGCGTGGCAAAATTCGCTGCAGACAAGGCTTTACAGAAAGCGCATCGAATGAAACAACCTGAGTGTTGTTATTTGACATGATTTTTGAAAGAGAAAAAAGATGACAACTAAGCGTGTTTTGCTGCGGGCAATTATCGTCGGGCTTTTTTTGTTGGCAACGTCGGAGCATGCGTCGGCGCAAGAATGGGAATCCATCGACCTGAAGAACGAGCTTATCGAAATACAGGCTGTGCCGAAGATAGGCGGGCGAATTATCCAGTATAAACTCGGAGATTACGGTTTCTTCTGGGTGAATAAGGAGCTTGTCGGTAAAAAGATACCGGCCAGCAGGCTTGGGCCCGATGGAGAGTGGCGGAACTACGGCGGTGACAAGGTGTGGCCGGCTCCGCAGGGACAAGACAATGACCAGCAATGGCCGGGGCCGCCTGACCCGGTATTAGACGGCGGCCCGTATACGGCAGAAATAATAAAGAAAAACGATCGGGCTAAAGCTATCCGGATGACCAGCGAGAAAGATGAACGAAGCGGTATCCAGTTCTCTCGCAAGTTTAAGATTTTCGATGATAGCACGCGTGTCAGTATTGAGGCGACTATGGAAAATATTGACACGAAGCCGCGCCGCTGGGGGGTATGGGTCGTTACACAGTTTGACACGAGCAACAGGCATGGCGATGGTTACAATAAAAACTATTGGGCGTATTGTCCCATTAATCCCGATAGTATGTATCACAAGGGCTATAACGTGATGTTCGGTCTGGTCGGGCATCTGTCATATAAACCTGACTATGAGAATGGGATGATGCGTGTTCATTATGACTACCGGGTCGGGAAAATCGGTATGGACTCATCGGCCGGCTGGATTGCTACGCTGGATGCGACCGACGGCTACGTCTTTGTACACCGGTTCGCTTATGAGCCGGGCAGGGCCTACCCCGATAATGCCTCGGTTGAATTCTGGCTGAACGGTCCGGGGGAGATTGCTGCCTGGGGCCGTGAGATTGAAAAGATGCCCGACGATGCCGCTTATCTGATGGAAAGCGAGGTGCTGAGTCCTTTTGCCTCGCTTGAGCCCGGTGAGAGTTACACATTTAGCTATGACTGGTGTTCGGCGAAGGTGCCGGCCGGGGCTGTTGTAACTGCGTGCAGCGACATCGGCGTTACGTGCAAGGCACTGTCGGCAGAAGTTTGCGGGGGTAAGCTCAAAATCGATGGTGGCTTTGGCGTTTTTTATAAAGGATATTGCCGGCTGGCTCTTCTCGATGAAGATGACAGGGAGATTAAGAAAGTTCGAGGGAAGGTTTCTGTGACACCGCTAAAGGCCTTTGTGCTTTCGGAGATAAAGTTAGCTAAGGACATCACTGTACCTGAGGACGCAATAAAGCTGCGCGTTAACCTGTATGATGCAAAGGGGCAATTGGTCGGTGAACTCGGCAAGACGACGATTATAAGGAATTAATTTTTTGGCAGATGAATAGACAGGTCAAGACAGCTCTATCCGTTATTGCGTTTGTTCTGGTGTCGTTGTTCTTGATATACTGGCGGATTCCCCGTGATGTATCTACTTCGCGCGAAGCCGTCAAGACGGCGTTTGTGTTGTCGGCTTTTATGTTTTTGCTTTCTGCACCGTGTTTTTATGTAATCTTTAGGATGCTTTTTGGGGAATATTTGGGGGTAGTATTTTCTGTCTTATATGTTTTGTTGGCTGTGTTTCCGTATAAACTGTTTTATGGTGGGGAGGTTGCGCTTGGCAACATTTGCTTTGAGCGTGTGCCGACGACAATATTCGGGGCGAGTGGCGTCTGGGTTGTGGTTTTCTACTTCGCAGTATCATTGCTTGGCGCGTCGGTTTATTGGTTTTACAAGAAAGGCAAATTATTTCCTGTTATCGAAAAGGGACGAGCCTTAATTTTTCTATTATTGTTTTTGGCTGTGCTTATACAGGTTTTGCCGAGACTTGGCGAGCGTTCACCCAAAGCTGTGAGGAGGGACCGTCACAGACCAGCGGCTGAGCGCAGTTATCCTTATCGTACCCAGGTGTTCTATGGTGTTGAGACCGGCGGTGCGGACGTCTGGCATCATGTGGGACCGAGCGGAATGTTCAGGGGGAATTTTGGTGTTGCCCGAAGGGTTGTGATAAATCGCAGGGGATTCGCTCCGTATCTGTATTCTCTGATATCGACGTATTTTCACCCGTATGATGCCGGGATTATAGTCAACGCGGTGTTTTATTACATGATTGTGGTTTGTGGCTATCTTTTGGCGAAGCAGCTTAATTTAGATGAGTCTATAGCCATTGCTTATTCAGTTCTGTTATCGGCGAACTATTTTATTTTGAACTGGACGTTAGAGCCTGTTTTTTACATACAGTTTTTTGCGTTTACAATTTTGATTCTTTTTTTGATACCGCGACTTGGGGTATTTGAAAATTCGTGTAAGGTCAAGGATAAGGTTCTGTTTTATTTTGTGCTTGCCTGCGGCGGGCTGACATATGATCCATTTATGTTTAGCGGCATACTGTTGTTATGGGGTTTTTTCCACAGCGTGAAGGTGTTGAGCACAAGTGTCAAGAAATCACTCGGTACCTTTGCCAGAGCGATGGTGTACGCGGCGATTCCGGTATTCTCGCAATATGTATGGGAAGTGCTTTTGAGATGTTATGACCTGCAGGGCATGGTAGATAATATTCAAGCCAGGGCGAACCTGTGCAGCAAACTACTATCGCTACCAAAGTATATGTATTCGAATTTCTGGGAGTTTGGGGCCCTTGTAAGCAGGAACATTATACGATTAGTTGTAGAAAACCCTGTATTGCCGGTCAAAGACCTTCTTGACCCATCTGCTCATCCCACGGCGCTTACAGGTGAGGGGCCGATTGAGTATTGGTCTGTGTTGGGGCTACTTGGTGTGTTTTCCTTCTTTGTTCTTTTGCCCAGGTATGTGAACAAAGAATACAGGGAGGGTCTCTATGCGTGCTATATTTCGAATTTAGGTATCGCGCTTATGAGTTCGTTAGCGGCAGCAATTGGCCCTTTGATGAAATATCACTGGATATTTCTTACGCCGGGAAGAACCAATAACGCATACCCGGTTCTTGTGCTGGCGCAGAGTATTGGGATATACCATATCACGAAGCTTTGCTGTGATAAATTCGGGATTGAAAAGAGAGTGCAAATAATTGTTGTTATCGTTGCGGCCTGTATTTACATGCTGTCGTTTGTAAAACTATTGTTTTTGTAGGGGCAGGCTTTGATGGTCGAACAATCGGCTTATCGAAACGCGAGCAGACGGCGGTAATACGAGAAATCGCTGCGGTCGGGGACAGGGGGACAGGGTTTAGGGTTTTTGCCTTCTATAAGCTCGGTTTTGAAATCCAGCTGGTGGAGAAACGCTAGAATCTCCTGGGGGGTGGTTGCGGCTTTGATGAGGCCGTAAGGCCAAAATTCCATAAGCACTTTTATGTCGTGGTTGGTCTGCAGAATGTTTCTCATTCCCAATAGTGCCTTGTGCTCGAAGCCCTGAATATCCATCTTGATAAAATCAACTTTTTCGTTCTTTAAGTAATCGTCCAACCGATAAGACGGAACGTCAATGCTTTGGCGCTCTTCGTCTGTTTCGTAAGTACGGTGGTCCACGTTTAGCTTGTCAGAAAGGTATAGAGTAATCCGGCCTGTTGTATCTCCCACCGCGGCCTGGACGAGCGTTACATTGTGGTTTTTGTTATATTTTTGAAGCACGTTGAAAGTGTATGGTGATGGTTCGAAGGCGTAGACTTTGCCTTCTTCTCCCACGATACTTGCCATATAAGCCGTATAAATTCCTATGTTTGCTCCGACATCTACCACAGTCATGCCGGGCTTGATAATGTCTTTCAAGAGGGCCCATTCATACCTGTCAACAAATCTCTTATACAGTTTGTAAAGTACGTTATATACGGGGAAACAGTGCTCAAAAAGTTTATTTCCCAAAAGCATCGCTACGTTTATCTTTTCTCTTTTACTCATCGCGGTGCCGGTTGTAACCTATCATTTTGTGTTGAATCTCATTTTTTAGCCAACGACCGGTTTGCATGGTATCATCATCACGGAAAGCTGTCAACGGCCGGGCGGGCGAAGCGGTTGCGTTCGGCCGGATTAATTGGGGAGCAGATAAGCGGCTGGATACAAAGTGAGAGGGCTGAGAACAGAATGGTCTCAGCCCTTTTGTTTTATTTTTCAGAGCTGTAAGTTACCTATAGGTGCATCCGCGACGGTCTAAGGCTCAATTATCGGTGTCAGTTGGTTCAGGCGTATAGCCCAGCGCGCTGAGCGAATCTTCGAGCTTTTCGATGCTTTTCTCCAAAGCGTTTAGAGATTGCTGCTGGTGCTGAATTGCTGAATGAATCTTTTGTTTTGCTTTTACTATATCACTCTTGTTCAAATCATCGTAATCGCCGGTATCAAGGGCTTCCTCAAGCGCTGCATATGCCTGATATTCTTTTTCCATGGTCTCATCAATTATTTCAAGCAAAGCCTGCTTTTCAGCTACCGCATCGGTGAGGCAGTAGACGGCAAATTCAAGGGCACCAATGCCTTGCCAATAGAGTTGCTCGATTTCCTCAGCAGTTAAGGCTCTGTCGTAGATACGGATGTCGTCGATTGAGCCATTAAAGAATCTATCGGTAGCGGTGTAAATGCCATTGCCGATTCTTGGAACAACGCCAGGCTCATCCAAATCGCCAAGGGTCTTGGAGGCAGATGAAGCGAGGACACCATCGAAATACAGAAGAAAGTTGTTGCCGCTTCTGAGGGCTGTGAAGTGGTGCCAGATCCCGTCGTTTGCAGTGCCTGCGCTTTGGCGCATATAGGAACCTGAAGCCTGTCTTGCGTAAAAGTAAAGTTCATTGTTCTTCATAACTACTTCGAGGTCCTCTGCACCCACCGTTTGGTACCCACTCATCCAGATTTGTTCATACGTTCCGATAGTGTTGCTGGCCGTACGGAACCATCCAGCAATTGTAAAGTCTTTGTTGTCGAATTGTATGGTAGATGACAAATCAACGTAATCGTCCAGGCCATCAAAGCTTAATGCTCCCTCAACTTGGCCGGCTGTCCATATCGGGTTACCGAGAAGAGTTCCGTGGTTGCCGCCGACGGAATCGTATGCCATCATGCCTGCGTCTTCGTCGAACGTCCACTGGGCAATGAGGTTTGTGTCGCTGGCTTGGGCTGAAATACACGGCAGCAGAAGTCCCGCAAGTAGTACAATTACCAGACGACAATTTAGTTTTCGCGTCATTTTTCTACCCTTTCCACAAGATTTAAAAAATTGCATCGGTACAGGCACTGCGCCTGTACCAGATGGTTATGCCAAAAAAGTCTATTACTGTGCCCGTAGTGCGGTAATTTGTTACACTTTTTTTCATAATTTTCCAAAATGTTTGTTTTTTTTCACATCTGTCCTCCAAAAAAGACCTCATTTCTTCTCGCGGCAAGACCCTTCGCACCAGCGAATGCTGTAAAATCCGGCAAAATTGAGCATATAGGCCACGTCTACCATTCAAATCCCGTTCTTGGCAAGGTCGCCAAAAACAATATAATTGTATCCCTTCAGTCTTGAAAGTCAAGAACATTTTCAAGATATAATTGGGTAAGATGACACAAAACTTTTTCTGTGCTACTGACGAAAGGTCAAAGATTTGAGTATCCCTTCCAGCGTGTGATGTATAAAATAGGTTGACCGAAATGATGCAATTGGATATACAGCGATGCTGGATACGGCAAAGTTATGAACGAGACGGCCAGTAAAGAGCGTTTGTTGCACGAAAAGGAGCATGCAAAAGTTCTTTTGCGTGACCCTGAAGGGATTTGGGGTTGGGGGACTCCGGCGGGTCGTGCGCGTGCCGAGCGTCGGGGGAGATTGATTGTTGAAGCGGGAGACATAACCACCGGTAGTCTAACGCTGGAAATTGGTTGCGGTACGGGTGTTTTTACTGAGCTTGTCAGCAAGAGCGGAGCAAGCATAACTGCCTGCGAATTGTGTGAGGAACTGCTGGAACTTGCGTATAAGAAGACTTACGCTTCGAAGGTTGATTTTATTAACGGTGACGCTGCGCAATTAGGTCCTGAGCATGAGGGCCGGTATGATGTGGTGTGGGGCAGCTCAGTCCTGCATCACATAGACCTGAAGCTGTTTCTTCCAAGAATGTTGAGACTTATGAAGCCCGGGGGGCGTTTTGTTTTTGCGGAGCCGAACATGTTGAATCCACAGATATGGCTGGAGCGCAATGTGGGTATCATCCGCAGAATTACCGGGGCAAGTCCTGATGAGACGGCCTTTTACCGGCGGCGCCTTAAGGAGCTTCTTGTTAATGAAGGATTTGTCAATGTGTCGGTGCGGCCACATGAATTCCTGCATCCTGCGATTCCAAAGTTTTTGATACCTACATTTCAGTCGTTGAACGCCGTTGCCGAGCGAGTCTGGGCGATTCGCGAGATTGCCGGTTCGCTTCTAATCAGGGCGGAAAAGCCGAACATGCAAGAACCACGAGGTGTCGAGTGAAAAATGCCGAAGCGCTCATTCAGGTCGAGTGGAAGCGGCGGAAGAATCCGGGGTATTACCGTGAGATTGACCGTGCGTGCACGTTTATCGTTCCCGAAGGTGTCCGGGTACTGGAGTTGGGCTGTGGGACGGGGCGGCTGCTGGCTGCGACCCGTCCTTGCTATGGCTTGGGTATAGACATTGACGGGGACAAGATTGCGGCCGCCCAGCAAATTCATACCGGTCAGGAGAATCTGGAGTTTCGGGTTGGTGACGTGGAAGAGATGGATTATTCCGGTATGGAGCCTTTTGACTATATCATTATCTCGGACTTGTTACCTGTTTTACGCGATGTTCAGAAGATACTGACAGGGCTGGACGCGGTATGCACGCCCCGCACCCGGCTGATTATTACTTATCATTCCAATGTCTGGCGGCCGGTGCTGGCCTTAGCAACGTTGCTTGGCAGGCGCTCGCCTGACCCATCGTATAACTGGCTTTCCACACATGATATACAGAACCTGCTGGCCCTTTCAGGTTTTGAGGAGGTCACGCATTCCGGGCGGACCTTGCTGCCGGTTGTAACCTATCATTTTGTGTTGAATCTCATTTTTTAGCCAACGACCGGTTTGCATGGTATCATCATCACGGAAAGCTGTCAACCACCCGGCGGGCGAAGCGGTTAGGTCCGGATGGGGGACAGTTAGGTGTTCTTGCAGGCTTAGGGGATTAAGCTGATGCGGTGGGCCTTTTCTCTAACACCACGAATATGCGATAACCGAGCAGCGGCATCAAGAAGGAAACCCAGTCATCAACCTTTACGAGGTGTTTGAACAGCCAGTGGGGTACGAAGGCATATTGTTTGAAACCGGCAGCAGCCTGAAAGTCAAAAAAGCTGAAGATTTGCCTGTGGATTATATCCAAATCCGGCTGTAAGGAGTCCCAACGGCTCAGGTCGCGCTTGAATACAAGATTGGCAAGAGCGGAATTACCCTGCCAGGGGTCAGCTTTTTTCCCTGTCTTGTCGATGCAGACGTGATACTCTTTGAAATTGATATCCTCATGATGCAGCAGCTTGTAACCAAAATAGGAGCCCGGCGTTATGTACGGCTCGATAAGAAATAGTCGACCACCAGGTTTCAACACTCTGGCGGCTTCTCTCAAAAACGCATGAGGCTGAGCAACATGATGCAGCAGGTCCAGCGAAATTATCCCTGCAAGGGTATCTTGTTCGAAGGGCAGGTCCATACAATCAACCACCTGGTCAATCCAAGGCAGTTTAAAGACATCCGATAGAATAACCTCAGGCAAGAAATCTTTAAGCAGGCCCGAGCCGCTGCCTACTTCGAGCAGCGGACCGTCGACGAGGAATTTTTGGATTTTCTTCACCCAGCGTTCATATACGAGGCGGATCTGCGGCTTTTGGGCCCAGACTTGTCTGCGTGTATAGTATTCATCAAATTGGTGCTGGTCTGAAACTTCCATTGTGTATCCAGTCGAATTCGCCGGGCGAAATTTGGTCCATGATATAATTAGTAAAGGATGACGTCAATTTATACTGAAAATAATATTGCGGAACAAGGGCGGGAAGTATTTTGAGATGGTGCATTCTTGTTGTTTGGCCAGTGTTGCGTGTTGTTAGTGCCACGGCTTAGGAGCGGTCTGAGCAGCAAGTGATTTTACCAGTTCTGCAGAAGATTATGGACAAGTAAGTCAAAAATCGGTATAGTCTGGAGCCGACTTGAATTTGCAACACAAGCATATTAAGAAGCTTGTGCTTTTGATTTGACGAACGCACTAAAATATGTGCAATAACGATGCGAGCAACTGACAAAAAGAAGATTGAGGAAATTGCGGTAAGTCGTGACATTGACCTGGGCTTGGTTGAGTCTCAGCGGCGGAAGAATCCGGGGTATTACCGGGAGATTGACCGGGCTTGCACGTTTATCGTGCCTGAAGGAGTACGGGTACTGGAGTTAGGCTGTGCGACGGGGCGGCTGTTGGCTGCGACCCGTCCTTGCTATGGTTTGGGTATCGACATTGATGGGGACAAGATTGCGGCCGCCCAGCAAATCCATACCGGTCAGAGGAATCTGGAGTTTCGGGTCGGGGACGTTGAAGAGACGGACTTTTCCGGTATGGAGCCTTTTGACTATATCATTATCTCGGACCTTCTGTCTGTTTTACGTGATGTTCAGAAGACACTGGCAGGGCTTCATTCGGTGTGCGCGCCGCATACCCGGCTGATTATTACGTATCATTCAAATGTCTGGCGGCCAGTGCTGGCCTTGGCGACGCTGCTTGGGAGGCGCTCGCCGGACCCATCCTATAACTGGCTTTCGACGCATGATATAGAGAACCTGTTGACCCTTTCCGGTTTTGAGGAGGTCACCCATTCCGGCCGGACACTGCTGCCGGTGCGAATACCGGGACTGAGCTGGATAATGAACCGCTTTCTGGCGAAGATGCCTATGTTTAACTGGTTTTGCCTGACGTGGGTGCTTGTGGCGCGGCCCTGCCCGGCGGTTGGCCCCGCTAAAGGAAAACGCGATGAGCCGACGGTCTCGGTTCTTGTGCCAACCCGCAACGAAAAAGGCAATATCGAGGCGGCTTTTACCCAGACGTCGAAGATGGGCAAATGGACGGAACTTGTCTTTGTAGACGGCAACTCCGACGACGGGACAGTTGAGGAGATTGAGAGGTGCATTGAACAATACAGTGCCCAGTGGCACCGGGCGCTGTTGCTGCGGCAGAGCGGCAATGGTAAAGGCCAGGCGGTCCGGCAGGGTTTTGCCGAGTGTCAGGGCGAGATTTTGATGATTCTGGACTCGGACCTGACGATGCCTCCGGAGGAACTGCCCAAGTATTACGAAGCGATTGTCTCGGGCAAGGGCGAGTTTATCAACGGCTGTCGTCTGGTCTATCCGATGGAAAAGAAGGCGATGCGTTTTTTGAACATGATTGCCAATCATTTTTTTGCCGGCTTGTTCACCTGGCTGCTGGGACAGAGGGTCAAGGACACCCTCTGCGGGACCAAAGTGCTGTGGCGGCGTGATTATGAGAAAATCTCGGCGAATCGTTCGTATTTCGGAGATTTTGACCCATTCGGAGATTTTGACCTTCTTTTTGGTGCATCTCGTCTTAACCACAAGATTGTTGATATGCCGATTCGCTATCGTGAGCGCAGCTACGGTGAAATCAAAATCAGCCGATGGCGGCACGGCTTGCTGCTTCTACGGATGAGCGTGGTGGCGTTCCGTAAACTGAAGCTGTCGTGAGCGGACAGCCGGCACCAGCATATTACCCCCAGGCAATATGATTTGGCTGAAGGTTTTCTCGTAGGTTTGCCAATTGTCGGGTTTGATTTTACAAATGGCCAAGCAATCGTTTTTGCGATAATATATTAGGCATAAGAACTTTTGATTGGCAGCGGTGCCTGGATCTACGCATGACAGCAGAGACAAGATGCGAGATATGCAATGGTGTTTAAGGTAGGTAAATGAGTGGTGAGCAAAGAGATTCGGCATCGGACGCGGTTAAAGCTAAGTCAGTTCGCCCGGCATTGATTGCTTCGGCGAAGACAGTTTCGGATTATTCGATATTTCTGAAGCATCTTTTGGTTGGTTTTGCAGCTGAGTCGGTTCCGACGGCTTTGATTTGCGCGACGGATTGTGGTATTGATTCTATTGTTCCTCCATCTGTTGAGGTTATCAAGCATCCCGCTTTCGAGATACCGTTGCTGTGGCGGCAAAACAGAAGGATTCTTTTAGAGCGACTTGAGAAGTTCAGGCCCACGATTCTGCACTGTTTGTGTGAGAACGAAGCGGCACTTGCCAGGCGATTATCCCACCAGTTGGCCCTGCCTTATGTATTGACAGTTAATTCGCTACAAAAGCAGTGGCAGCAGGTTTCCATTTCGTCGAAGCGTTGCTCAAGAATCATTGTTCCTGCGAAAAGTATTGCGGCTAATGTTATGAAAGTTTATCCGGGCTTTACCGACCGGGTTGAGGAGATAAGTATCGGCACGTTTGTCTCGGAGTCAAGCAACTGTTTCAGTGAGCCCGGCCGACTCGCAAGTTTGGTCACAACCCATCCTTTGGATAATGTCGAGGATTTTGAAAATTTGTTCAGGGCGGTAAAGCATCTGGCGATTGACAGGTATGAATTTATGCTGGTTATGATGGGGAACGGTGCCGGCGAGAGGCAGGTACGCAAGTTATTGACGAGCCTCGGTCTTCCACAGATTGTTACGATTGTTCCAAAATTAGAGCTTTGGCGGCCGCTTCTCGCTGCTGGTGACATTTTCGTCCGGGCTCGGCCGCACAGCACCTTTGACCCTTTATTGCTGGAAGCCATGAGCGTGGGGACCGCGGTTGCAGGTTGCGAAGGCGGGGTCGATGACCTGATTATCGCGGACAAGACTGCAGTCGTATTCGACCCGGAGGATGAACTTAGTATAAGGAGCAAGCTTCAACGGTTGTTCGACAGGCCGGAATTAGCACGTCAAATCGCTACGGGCGCACAGCAGTATCTGAGAGAAAATCACTCTGTCAGCAGTATGGTGTCCTCCATCCTAAAGACGTATCAGGATGCGCAGGGTGAGTGGTCTGCGGGCGGGGGTACATAGCAGACGGCGTTCTGCGAAAAGCTGAAAGCGTTTTTTCATTCTACCATAGAGTAAATGTTGAACCAGCGTCTCCGTCAAACTCCATTGGTTCATCGGCTCCGCCGGGGTCATATTGACCGTCAGCCCAGGTGAAACATTCTTCCATAGTTGTGTCGGGGTCGGAGCCGAAATGGTCTATCAAGCCGGCTTCGAGGAACCAGTAAGTCCAGGCGCCGTTGCTGTAAGCAGGCTCTTCGAGGCGGCATCCGTTCGGGTCGCAGGAGGTGGTGGCGTAGAGATAGGCGGCGTTTGGCATTGCCGCAAGCTCATCAAGCATCCCGCCGGCAAAGCAGGTGTCAAGAAATACAAATACCGGGCAGGGCGCCGACTGGAGAATGTTCGCCAGTTCGTGGTCCCAAAGGTCACCGTCTTCGCCGTACATACCCGAGTTTGAATCCCAAGCGCAGAGCCATGAGTTTCCAACGCCGTCGCCATCGCCATGGCCTGAGAAGACAAAGGCGAGGACATCGTCGGCTTCGGCATTATTGACCATATTCTGCAATGCAGTTTTTATGTTTGTCTCAGTGGCGAGCCCGTCGTATTGCGGGTAGTTGGCCGCGTGACTGTCACCATATACCCGGATGTGCTCGTAGCCAAGGCCGGCAAAATAGCTGTACCAGTCGTTGGCGTCTTCAGCGCCGAAGTTAACGTCGGGAATATCGTTGTAGTCGGAGATTCCGACGATTACAGCCGAATGTAAGGTTTTGTAGTCGGCGGTGGCCAGCCAGTTATCAGTGAATATGTCGAGGTCGAACATATCGATGGAATCATCCTGTGGTGTGCTTATATCGAAGGTCGTATTAAATTGTGAGTCTCCAGCCTCGGTTGACCAGGCGCCGCCTAATTGACCAAAGTCGAAAAAGTCAATGTCGCAGTCGCCGTCAAAGTCGCCGATGTATGTTGAGGAAAACTCGTGGGCGCCCATATCTACGGTGCTGACGCCGCCACAGTCGCCATCAGCGAATCTTGGCCGGCCGTCGAGGTCGAGTGGTGTTGGTTCGAGCGTGTCGCCGTCGTTGTCGAGGTCGGCAGTATCAGGAGGTACCAGGCTGTCGTCGCCGGCGTCCCTGCACGGCGAGGTGGACAGCAGTTGCACCTGGTCTGGAATGTCTGCCAAAAACGGGTCATAACCGATATTGCCGGTGCCGCCAAGACCGCCGGTCCAGCCCTGTATGCAGCTGTGCGAGACCACCGGGGCGGCGCCTGAAATCTGGGCTGACTCGCCCGAGCCGGTGCTGTCGATATTCTCCCAGAAGATGCAGTTGGAGAATGGGTTGCCTAAAAGGTGGCGTCCGCCGCCGCCAAGGTTTGCCGCGGAGTTGCCGGCAAACGTGCAGTTGGTGGCGTTGAAAGTTGCGTTGGAATCGGCGTAGAAACCTCCGCCGTCGCCGGTCGTTGCTGAATTACCTGTGAACACGCAGTTTGTTGCAATGAAAATTCCATTGGCGTCAACTGATACGCCGCCGCCGTTGCCGCTTGTGGCGGTATTTCCGAGGAACTGGCAGTTTACGGCGTTGAAAGTTACGTTGGGCTCTGCGAGGACACCGCCGCCATCGTAGTTGGCCTCGTTGTTCCAGATGATATTGTTGACCAGTTGAAGCTCCGCAGTTGAGCCGCCGGAATAAACACCACCGTAAACGCCGGCGCCATCTTGGGCAAGATTATTGGAAATAATATTATTGTTGATGATAAACGGCGGGGATAAGGATGAACCTTCGTAGTAAATTCCGCTGCCGTAATTGGCATCGTTGTCACTGATATTATTGTCCTTTATAACGATTTGCGAAGACGAATTGTTTCGGATGGCTATGCCGCCGCCGTAAACCGTTCCCGAAGTGCCAAGAGGTGCGCAGCCCGTTATGACATTATCCTTGATGACACACCGTCTAGGTCCGGCGCCACTGTGGCCCGAATATATGCCGGCGCCGGAGCCCCTTCTCACGAAATTATTAATGATCCAATTATTTTGGATTGTGCAGCTGCTCTCGAACAAGGCAATGCCGCCCCCGAATCCGTCTTTGGTTGAACTGCCGGCTATATTGTCGATGGCCTCGTTGTTGAAGACAATAATGTTGGGTGCAATAGACAGTGGGGGTGAGTTGGCACATAAGATACCTCCCCCGTAGTAGTGGTCTAAGGCATTTGCATTGCCGCCCGTAATTTTGAAGCCGTCAATCGTGACGTTGTCGACACCAGTGATAGTGACGACGTGGTAGCTGTTCTCACCTCGCGATGGGTGATTCGGCTCACCGACGTCGTTGCCGTCGAGGTCTCCGGTGAGAATCGCCTTATAGGCATTTGGGTCTCTATCTTCCCACGTGCCGCCGCCGGAGGGAAAGCCACCGTAGATGGTCAGTCCATCGGAAAGTTTGAACGTGGCCTCTCGGTCGCCGCTACCGGGTGCGTTGCTCGTATTTACATCGGGCTTGTAGCTTCCGGTCGCCACCCAGATGTCCTTGCCGCTTGCATTTGCGTCCGCCAGCGCGTCCTGGAGATATCTGTAGGCGTCGGTCCAGTTGTTACCGTCATTGTTACCCGGCGCATCGTCATCAACATATACCAAAAAAGTTGTGTTGCACAGCCAGTTAATGGTTCTGCTCAAATTATTCGTGCCGTCGTCGGCATATATGGTGTTGCCTCCTGAAGCATCAGAATCCTTAACGGTCACGTTATTAATGGAAGGATTGTTGGTATCTGTGGTATGGTCGTTCAAGAGCCATTGTATCCCATCTGTTGAAGATTGCAGTTTTATCCTGTTCGAACTATCAAAGCCGTCGAGTGTTACTGTTGCGCAGGGGTCGACGTCGACCACTGAATTTTTGCGGACATACCAGTTAATGTCACCAGTTGCCCCGCCAAGCTGCAATATCAGGCTGCCGTCGATATCCACGTCGGTAGTGCCACCTTCGCCCGTATAAATATCCAAGCCGCCGGTAGTTGCCTGCAGCGTGCCAGTGGAAGTTACAGTAAGCTTACCATCAACTTTTAAGTCAGGACCTGTTAGGCTGCGCGTCCCCGAGGAGACGATGAGGTCGTCGAAGGGGTCGGAGCCGGGGCCGAAGGTCCCCGAGCCGTCGAGGGTGACCGGGGCGCCGTCATGATTGAATGTGCCGTTGTTGACCCAGGCAGCTGTGACCTTGATAGGATTTCCGCCGGTGCTGAAGGTGTCTGTGACTTTCTCAATCACGAAATCACCGGAAAGCTCCATAAAGCCGCCGAGTGTGACGGTTAGGTCCACGTCACCGTCGATTCTGAGGTGGTGAAAGGTACTGTACCCTGTGAAAATTGTCTGTGAGCCTGAGCCGTCGAAGGTGACGGTTGCGCTGTCGGGATTGAAGGTATCGTTGTTTGTCCAGTCGCCGGCTACGGATATGTCGTGGCCATTAGCATCCAGTACGCCTGAATTGATAGTCAGGTCGCCGTCCACATCCAAATCGTTGCCCGATAGTGTCAGCCCGGAGCCGCTCAACTCAAGGTTGTAAAAGGCCCTGCCCGGTCCCGTTCCGCCTGAGTCGACTATTGATAGTCCCTCGAAGAACACAGTCCCGCCGTCGTGATTGAATGTTCCGTTGTTGACCCAGGCAGCTGCGACCTTGATAGGATTTCCGCCGGTGCTGAAGGTGTCTGTGACTTTCTCAATCACGAAATCACCGGAAAGCTCCATAAAGCCGCCGAGTGTGACGGTTAGGTCCACGTCACCGTCGATTCTGAGGTGGTGAAAGGTACTGTACCCTGTGAAAATTGTCTGTGAGCCTGAGCCGTCGAAGGTGACGGTTGCGCTGTCGGGATTGAAGGTATCGTTGTTTGTCCAGTCGCCGGCTACGGAGAGGTCGTGGTCGTTGGCGTCCAGCACGCCTGAGTTGATAGTAAGGTTGCCTTTGACGGAGATATTGGTGCCGGCGGTTACCGCTGCACCGCCGGTTTTACCGATTGTCAGATTGTGGAAAGTAGGGCTTACTTCGCCCGCAATCTTTGCCCCGGAGCCGCCGGATAATTCCACAGTTCCGCCGCTCGGCGTAAAATCAGCCCCGGAGTCGACCGAAAACGACGCTGCTATCCTTATTGTTCCTCCTGTGATGTCCTCAGCACTTGCGCTGCTAAAAGTAAAATCGCCTTGGAGAACCAGCATATCACCCACGTCCAGTGCAAGCCGGCTGAACAGTCCTCCGCCAGAAAACTCAATGTCATTGGCGCAGGTGAACGTCACATCGGCATTGGAGAAATCGAGTGTGCCGCTATTTACCCAGGTTTTGTTGGAAGAACCGCAGCCGTCTGTTGTAATAAAGAGCCGGTCATTGACATTGGCCTTTTCCACTTCAAGGTCGTGGAACGTGGTGGCGGTTGTACCAGCTATGGTGGAGTTTGCTGGACCTGTAAATCTGACCGTCGACGTGCCGGGACTGAATGTGCCGCTGTTTGTCCAGTCGCCGGATACATTGAGTGTCTGTCCAAGACCACCGTTAAGCGTTCCCCCAGGCAAAACATTCATATCCAAACAGTATCCGGGAACATCAAGCAACGGGTCATACGGACTACCGGCAGGAATACACACATCGGCTGCGGAGTCGGGAATTCCTGAGGGCGACCAGTTGTTACCATCGCTCCAAACAGAGGATATGGAACCTACCCAACGTTTGTAGTGTACCCAAATCACGTGTCCGTCCTCATCAGGGTCCCCGTCAAAGTCGTAGTCTTCGCCGGCACCGGCTCCACTCCAATCTGTAAATTCAATTATAGAACCTGAAGCATTTGGCTGAACGTTGTACCGGTCGCTTCCGTTGGGACCGGGGCCGAAAGAGCATCCATCAAATGTCTCGGTCATAGAAATCCGAGTGACGTAGAGAAATTTACTTCCGGAAGAATCGATAAAGTTTCCAAAGGACACGTTATTGAAAGTTGCCGAACCGCTGCCGCCTATTTCAACCGGATTCGCATAGTTGATGTTCGCCCCGGGAACGTTAATATCTCCATTGAAAGTCAGACCATAGCCTGTCGTCGATGTTCCCGTGATGGTAGGCGTGGTGCCTGCGATGGTGAAAGCGCCGTCGACCGTGACAGTTGTGCCGTCTGTGATTTCCAAGCTGCCGCCGCTTTTGTCTATAGTCAGTCCATAAAAGGTCCCATTGCTGTTTATTGTCTGGTTGCTTGCGCCGTCAAGTATGACGGTTCCGCCGCTCGGCGAAAAATCAGCGCCGGAGTCGACCGAAAACGACCCTGCTATCTTTATCGTTCCCCCTGTGATGTCCTCGGAACTTGCACTGCTAAAAGAGAAATCGCCTTGAAGAACCAGCATATCGGCCACGTCCAGTCTAAGCCCGCTGGAAAGTCCTCCCCCGGAAAACTCAATATCATTGACGCAGGTAAATGTCACATCGGCATTTGATAAGTCGAGCGTCCCGCTATTTACTGAAGTTTTGTTGGAAGAACCGCAGCCGTCTGTCGTAATAAAGACCCGGTCATTGACATCGGCCTTTTCCAGCTTAAGGTAGTAGAATGTGGTGGCGTTTGTGCCGGCTATGGTGGAGTTTCCATCTCCTGTGAATCTGACTGTAGACGTGCCGGGACTGAACGTACCGTTGTTTGTCCAGTTGCCGCCGACGTAAAGATTGCTGGCGTTGGCGTCGAGAGTACCAGAGTTGATAGTTAGATTGCCTGCGATATTTACATCTTGCCCGTTCGTCCTGGATGAGCCTGTGGATTCAAAGGCGAAATCGCCGGCCAGGGTTTGGCCAAACAGCTCAAGTTCCACGCCCGCACCGGTGACTCTTACGTTGTTGAACGTCTTGTTCGGGTCGGTGCCGCCTGTAATGATTATCTGCGGACCCGGGCCGTCGAATGTCACTGTGCCGCCGTCGTGATTAAACGTGCCGTTGTTCGACCAGTCTCCGGCGACATTCACATCGTGTCCGCCGGTGCTGAATGTGCTTGTGGTTTTCTTAAAAACGAAATTACCCAAAAGCTGCACGAACCCCCCGATCGTCACGTTCGGCCCGCTAATGGTTATATTGTTGAACATGTTGTTTGGCTCGGCTCCGCCCGGGGTGATTATCTGTGGGCCAGAACCGTCAAAGTCCACCGTGCTTGAGCCTTCGGCGAACGAGCCCGAATTACTCCAGTTGCCCTCAAGTCTAATCAGAGAATCCCCTCCAACACCGGAGTTGGCATCGAGAATTCCGCCGTTGATGTTAATACCTCCTGTACCGATATTTACGTCATAACCGTTGGTAATAAAGATATCGCTCGAGTTGATGACCAGCGACGTAGCCACATAGTTGGCATCCAAAGAGGTTGTTTCGGCACCAGCGGTGGACACCATAACCAGCAAAAATAACGAGATTCCTACCCATGACTTCGGATTTGTTTCTTTCGCCATCCTTCATCCTCCTTCCTTCGGGCGGTTCGGCCCGACAGATAGATTAATCAGCTTTTTAGTGGGGGAAAGCCTGATTGGGTGTCGCCCTCTCACCACTCCTTTATCCGTTTTAGGATTGAACCATATTTTATACGGGTGACCTGCAAATGTCAAGAAATTAACAGGCGTTTTTTTTGCTGTGCGTTTGTTGCCAATTCTGGGCCGTGGAGACACACCGACATCGCTGTCGGGGCGAGGATGCATCCTTTAGCCTTGTGCAGCAAATCGTCTGCCCACAGCGGAAGTCTCGTTATGCTATTAATTCAGCAGGCCGTAGTCTTTTAGTGTTTGCCTGAGTGCGGCTTTTTTGCTTTCGTCCATAGGCGTCATCGGCAGGCGCAGCTCTTCTGAGGCCATGTTCAGCATTGACACAGCCGCCTTGATGGGTATGGGATTGGTGGCCAGGCTGAGCATATTCTTACTCAGGGCGAAGAGCTTTTTGTGCCACTTAAGGGCTGAGGTAAAATCACCTTCGAGGATTAGGTCGGTCATTGCCTTTACATCGGCAGGGACAATGTTTGCTACGACGCTGATGACGCCCTTGCCGCCAACCGCGGCAAGCGGCAGGGTAAGGGAGTCATCGCCTGAAATAATGGTTATGTCGCATCTTGTAGCTATTTCACTGGCCTGGTCGAGGCTGCCGGTCGCCTCTTTGATTGCGACGACATTTTCAATCTCAGCCAGCCGGGCGACGGTTTCGGGGTCGAGGCCTTTGCCGCCGCATCTGCCCGGTATGTTGTAAAGGACCATCGGCAGGTCAACCTCTTCGTCGATGGCTTTGAAGTGCTGGTAAAAGCCTTCCTGCGTGGGTTTGTTGTAATAGGGACAAACCTGCAGCGTGGCGTCTGCGCCGACCTTTTTTGAAAACGCGGTTAGTTCGATGGCCTCAGCTGTTGAATTTGAGCCGGCCCCGGCAATGACAGGGACCTGGCCGGCGACGGTCTTGACGACTCTTTCGATGACTTTTTTGTGCTCTTCGTGGCTTAGCGTGGGTGACTCGCCCGTTGTGCCGCAGGGAGCTATCGCATCTATGCCGTTTTCCAGTTGGAAGTCGATAAGCTCGTCGAGTGTTCGAAAATCAACTATGCCGTCGTTGAAAGGTGTAATAAGCGCCACCATTGCCCCTGTAAACATCTTAATCTCCTTATTTAGTGAATGGTATTTAGCAACTAATGACTAAATACTAACGACTAAATTTGTCTATCAACGCTGTCATTTCAGCGGTTGCCTGTTGTATTCCGACGAAGACCGCTCTTGCTATTATACTGTGGCCGATATTAAATTCGCAAAGGTCTTTAATTTGTGCTACCGGGCCGATATTGCGGTATGTTAGGCCGTGGCCCGCATGGACTGTCAAGTTATTTTCCATTGATAAGTCCCTTCCGGCGGTCAAATCTCTCAGTCTCCTTTGGATTGCCCTTTGACCTTTTGCGTTTGCGTACATACCGGTGTGCAGCTCGACAGCATCGCAGCCGGTCTGGGCCGAGGCTTCTATTTGTTCTTTGTCCGGTGCAATAAAGGTGCTGACCAATATCCCTTTCTTGTGCATTCTTCTGACAACCTGTGTAAGGCGTTTTTTTTGTTTGATGCAATCCAGGCCGCCTTCCGTGGTCAGCTCAGCTCTTTTTTCGGGGACCAGAGTTACCTGGTCGGGCACGATTCGTTCGGCGATTTTGACTATCGGCTCGGCCATGCACATTTCGAGATTCAGTTTGCAGGCGACGGTCTGTTTCAGGACCTCGACGTCGCGGTCGTTGATATGTCGGCGGTCCTGGCGAAGGTGGATGGTGATTCCGTTTGCGCCTGCGAGTTCGCACTGAGCGGCCGCCCAGACCGGGTCCGGCTCGTCAGTTCTCCGCGCCTGCCTTACGGTCGCGACATGGTCAATATTGACATTTAGCACAGCCATCGTGTTGCCCTTAAGCTTACATTTTGCATTATATATCAGCAGTTATTTACATCAAGAGAATAAGATTGTAAAATATTCCCAAGAAAGACAAGGAGAAATTTAGTATAGTCTACCCATGGAAAGGGGGTGTGGAAAGATGCCCAAGGCAATAAAGATAACAGCGGGGCAGGTTCAGGTCGATGCCGAATTAAATGATAACCCGACGGCAAAGGCGGTAGTGCAGGAACTTCCAATCAAGGGGGCAGCAAATCGCTGGGGCGGTGAGATATATTTTGCGATTCCGGTAACAGCTGAGCTCGAGGAGGACTCTCGCGAAGTTCTCGAGGCGGGCGAGCTGGGATACTGGCCTACCGGTAAGGCATTTTGCATCTTCTTTGGGCCAACTCCCGCATCGGAAGGCGATGAAATTAGAGCGGCCTCAGACGTAAATATTCTCGGAAAAATCAAAAGCGACATTTCTGGATTGTGGAACGTTCCTGATGGAGCGGACGTAATTATTGAAGCGGATTGACAATTTTTTGTTTGGAGGATTAGTAAAATGAAAAGCCATAATTTAGTTTTGCTTGTAGCAGTCCTGTTGGTTGCTGTGCTGGTTGGGCAGTCGTTTGTGAAGGGTGGCAGCGGTGACTGCCCGGCCCCTGCGAGTAAGCTGGGTGTGTTGTGGACAAGCGGCGATGCGGAGGTTGCACATAAGGTGTGCTTTATGTATACGCACAACGCGAAGAAGCAGAAGTGGTTCGATGAAGTTTTGCTGATAGTCTGGGGGCCTTCATCGCGTCTTTTGGCCGGGGACAAGGAGTTGGCGGCCAAAGTAAAGCAGATGATGGCCAATGGCGTCGTTGTCCAGGCACGCAAGGCATGTGCCGATTTGTACGGGGTTGCGGATGATTTGAGCGAGCTGGGTATTGAAGTTAAATATATGGGACAGCCGCTTTCGGAGATGCTTAAGACCGACTGGAAGGTGCTTACATTTTAAAAACGTTTATTTCTTGCCAAATGGAGGAGCAGAGGCTAAAATGGGGAAGAAGTGAACGAATGTTTTGAGAATACGTATTGATAAGCCGACATTGTTGTTTTGGAAGAATGTGTAAAAATGTTAGTTTTGAGGAAATGATATGGAAACACATGAAGGAATGGGACAACAGGGTCAAGACACCTGTGGCCCAACAGAGGCAAGTGGTGGTGATTGTTGTTCCTCCGGCTCCGGTGGTGGAAAAAGTTGGAAGACGGCGATATTTGTTCTTGTAGTGTTGGCGGCCGGTGCGGTTGGGGCACACTCGGTCCTGACGAATGGCAAGGCGGCCGGGCCATGTGGCATTGTCTGTTCGCCGGACAGGGTCGCTGCGAACAATCCGGCATGCACCGTCGAGAAAAAAGTGTGCACAAAAGAGGCGGCACCTGCGTCGGAAAACAAGACCTGCGAAAAGGTTAAGCAGTGCATAAAGGAAACTCAGTGCACGCAGAGTAAGCAGACGAGTAATTGTCCGCTGAGCAATCAGGACAAGCCCGTTTCGGGTTGCTGTCCCAAGACTGCGGCCAACGCAGGGAATGAATAGCGTAGTAGTGGATAAGAGAGGTTTTCGAAGCCGGTGGTTGCTGCTGCCGGCTTCTTTTTTAATTGGGGTGGTGACGCGGGGGGTAACTGGGATAGTGGCTGTAAATTAAGTAAAGATTGTTCCTAATTCGAATTCCATTGCGATGAGACATGCCTTTTGTCCGGCCAATCTATTTCTTGCTAAATGCTGTTTTTTCGGTTATATAGTTGTGTGCGGTGTATAGTGTAAAGGTGTGTCTATGAAGTTGAACTGGGCCAATCGGATTACAATTATTCGCATACTGCTGATAGTTCCCTTTGTAAGTTGCATGCTTAAGGCAAATGATGCTGCGCTGAGTGAGGCGCTGCGCGACATGATGCGGTATTTTTCGATTGCTGTCTTTTTGGTCATGGCCATTAGTGACGGGATTGACGGGTATCTGGCCCGCAGGAACGGAGAAACTACGAAGCTCGGCTCATTTCTTGACCCGATGGCTGACAAACTGCTTATGACGTGTGCATGCGTACTGCTGGCTATGCCTCGGGGTGGCGTGGCTGGTTTTCACCTGCCGCCGACGGTAGCGGTTTTGATAATCGGCAAAGACCTTTTTTTGTTAATCGGTTTTCTTATTATTTATTTTATCACTTTTCAGGTTCGTGTCGTTCCCGTGCTGATTGGCAAGATTGCAACAACTCTGCAGCTCTCGATGGTGGCGGGGATTCTGCTGGCACCCGATATTTCGCGTTTTTTACCCGGCTGGATATGGTTCCTGCGTATCGTCTGGTGGTCGGCAGCGGGAACGGCAATTTTGGCGACCCTTATTTACATTCGCAACGGAAGTCGTTATGTTGAAGAGTACGAGCAGGCAAATTCCTGACTATTGCGAGATATGGAAATATGACGGTGGGGTTTAGCGAAATACCGGAGGTTCTCGAAGAGCTTAGGCAGGGCAGGATGATTGTCCTTGTTGATGCTCAGGACCGTGAGAACGAAGGTGATTTGGTCTGCGCGGCGGAGAAGGTAACGCCGGAGGTAATCAACTTTATGGCCAAGTACGGTCGCGGTCTTATTTGTCTTCCGTTGACGGCTGAGAAGTGCGATTCGCTTGGTCTGTATCCGCAGACGGTCGAGAACACGGCCCGGTTTGAGACGGCGTTCACGGTCAGTATAGACGCGGCTGAGGGGATAAGTACGGGTATCAGCGCCGCCGACAGGGCTCGGACGGTCCAGGCTGCAATTGCCGAGGGCTCAAAAGCCGGTGACCTTGTCCGGCCGGGGCATATATTTCCACTGCGAGCGCGTGATGGCGGAGTGCTAGTTCGGGCCGGACAGACCGAAGGGGCGGTTGATTTGGCGCGGTTGGGCGGATTAAAGCCCGCGGGCGTGATATGTGAAATTATGAACGAAGACGGCTCGATGGCGCGTGTGCCCCAGTTGTTAAAATTCTGCGAGAAGCATAATCTTAAGATTGCTTCGATAACCAAGCTGATAGAATACCGCTTGCAGCGTGAGAGCCAGATAAAGCGCCTTGAGCACGTAACTTTACCCACCGACTATGGGGAATTTAAGCTGATTGCCTATGAGAGCATAACTTCTGCTGAGCCGCACCTGGCATTGTGCAAGGGTGGTGTTGGCGAGCTCGACGAGAGCGGCGAAGTTATCGAGCAGGGCGAGCCGGTATTGGTCAGGGTGCATTCGGAATGTATGACGGGGGATTTGTTTCATTCGCAGAGATGTGAATGCGGTTATCAGTTGATAGCTGCAATGGAGATGATGGAAAGAGCCGGCAAAGGCGCACTAATTTATCTCCGGCAGGAAGGCAGAGGCATCGGGCTTACCAACAAACTGCGGGCTTACAAGCTTCAGGAAGAGGGACTTGATACGGTTGAGGCCAATATTAAATTAGGCTTTGTGGCCGACAGGCGAGACTATGGGATCGGCGCTCAGATATGCCGTGATTTAGGGCTGCGTAAAATACGGATATTGACCAATAATCCGAAGAAGATAAGTCGGCTTGAGGTTTACGGGATAAAGATTGTTGAGCAGATAGCGCTGAAGGCCGAGCCGGGCAAGCACAATATTGATTATTTGCGGGCGAAAAAATACCGTTTTGGTCATATACTCGATGAGGATTTATAGTTCATGAAGGCCGTTGGCGCCGTATGGATATTGCTTGTTTTATTTCTCACAGTGGCCGGCTGTGAATCCCCACAAACGACTGCTGACTCGGCGCTGCGGACTGACAGCGCCTCACAGGAGGTTTCTGTTTATGCTGGTTATACGCCGGTGAAGTTCGATATCCTGCCGTTGACCGAATTGGTTGGTGGCAGCGAGAAGGTAAAGGCATCAGCAATAAAGGTCTATGTGGGCCTGCTCGATGGATTTGATTGTCAAATGAAATCACCGGCAGTGTTCAGGTTTGAGTTATACAAGAAGGTCGAGCGTTCGGCTGAGCCAAAGGGCAAGAGAATCACTATTTGGCCGGACATCGATTTGACTGAGCCGGGCGAAAATAACGCATACTGGCGGGATTTTCTGAGGGCTTACGAATTCATTTTGGATTTCGAACCCACAGGCAGGCCGAGCTATATATTGCAAGTGACTTGTTTGTGCCCGGAGGGCAAGCGGCTTTCGGCTGAGTTCGCACTCGAAGACGCAAAATGATTTGTTTTGGCTTCATGGGTCATCTTTATAATCCTGTGTTTAATAAACGTTTAATTACGTTTGGGCTGTTGTGAAACTGGTCCGTCTGGAAGACGCCGGAGGCGGACGAGATTGGGTTCGTGTTGGCCGGGTCTGCCAGATTGTTCATTTTCGTAATCCTTTGTTAAAGCTGAGTTTATGTTCATTTTTGCCTTTCGAAAATTGGTTTCGTTTTACATTTTTTGGTTCTTGGTTCGGAGTGCTTGATGGCGTTCTGTGAGGAGCGGGCCTTGCCCTCCGGTGTGCGGGGGCCTGTTGATTTTTTGGCGTTACGGCGGTTTGCAGTTATTTGTGCCTGTGTTGCCATGATAAGTTCCTTTCTTACTGTTAAATGGTAATTGGTTACTGGTTATCTGACATTGACGCGGACGTACGGAGGGTCCGCTCATTAGTAGAGGAGGGTGCGCAAATGCGGCGAAATTTCGCGGATTTTCGATTAGTCAGAATTTGTAAGTGTTTGTGTGATAAGGAGTAAAAATTTTTAAGAAAATTGGTGGCCGGGGTTAAACCTCCTGCGGATTTGATTGAAAATGAGCGGTTGCGGGTTGCGAGTTGCGAGTTAAAAGAAAGTGGGTCTCCTGCTGTTGGGTCAGGGCAGATTTTTTTCTGGGAATGGTGTGTTTGTAAAGGCTTGTGAATAAGGAGGTTATGCGTCTGGGGGGGGGGGGATGCACTACCCCTCCCTCGGCGAGAAAAGTGCTTGACATTTGGGCGGCTAATCGGGTAAATTAAAAGTCTAGGAGCATAGAGAAGGTGTGTATTATGCTTGCAGAAGAGCGAAACTTGCTGGGAGACAGTTGGGGGCGCCCCTGGCAAACAGGTCTTGAGGTGTTGGCAGAAGTGAGAAGGACGGTTATGAGCAGACGCCGGGGGTTTACATTAGTAGAGCTATTGGTAGTGATAGCGATTATAGCTCTGTTGATGTCGATACTGATGCCGGCGCTGGCGCGGGTGAGAGAACAAGCCAAAAATGCACTGTGCCAGTCGAACCTGAAGCAATGGGGCACGATTTGTGTGATGTATACGGGTGACAACGAGGGCTCTTTCCCATTAGGCTGGTGTAATGCATGTGCGGCGGACCACTACTGGTTTGAGGTTATGCGGACTTATTACGGTAATCAGGGCGATATTCGGTGCTGTCCGGTCGCCACGAAACCCGCATCGGAAGCGGGCGGGGCTTATGGTAACAACCTCGGTCCACGTTACGCCTGGGGGATATTTCCGGGCGAGGTCGGCGAGCCGTCATCTTGGTGGCCGGTTGTGATAGCGGGAGATTACGGCAGCTACGGGCTGCAGGGCTACTGCGCTAATCCGCTGCCGAATACGACACCTGATGTCAAGGAGGGGAATTTCTGGAGGACTATGACGGTCAGAGGTGCGGCGAATGTGCCTATGTTCTGCGGTGACCAGTGGCTTGCAGGTCGGCCGCATTATGAGAGTGAACCTCCTGAATACGAGGACCAGCCGTGGAATAGCGGCAGCGGGATGGTTCGTCTATGTCCCAACCGGCATCATGGTTATGTGAACCAGGTTTTCTTAGACTGCTCGGTTCAGCACGTAGGTCTTAAGCAGCTGTGGACACTGAAGTGGCATCGGAGGTTTATTACCGATGGTCCGTGGACGCTGGCCGGCCGCGTCACGAAGGTGGACTGGCCGGCCTGGATGAGGAATTTTAAGGATTACTGAACGGATTGGGTGTTCTGTTAAAAAATGGAGACGGGCACGAATTGTTAATGTAGTTATGCGAAGGTAGCTTGTGTGCGTTGCACGAGCGTTCGTGTCTGTTGGAAGTGTTGTTCTGGTGTGCAGCCAGAGAAAGTTTTAATGTTTTATTCCTGAAAGGAGGAGTGTCATGTCTGAAAAAGTTTTGTTTTTAGTGTCAATGGTTGTTGTGCTTGCTTTTAGCGGGTTGGTGCAGGCTGCGACGCCGCTCGACGTTAACAACTACAGCTTCGAGTTCGATTGTGACGGTTTCCAAATCCAGCGCGAAGTACCACCTGATTCCGGCTGTATAATGGGCTGGACCAACTCGGGCAACTGGTTCGGGGCGACCATGTGGTGTGGTAGTGACCTTTATGTAAGCGGGAAGTGTCAAAATGTTGGTGTCACTGACGGGGAAGTCGCCGCCTGGCTCCAAGGCAACGACATTTACGCTTACCAGGTTACTGAGCACGTGTTCGAGGCGGGCAAGCGTTACACAATTACCTTTGACGCACAGGGTTGGGGGGCCACCTTTACGCCTTCGTTCTTTTACCCTGAGGACCCTTGCTTTCCTGATGTAAACCATATTGAGGTTGGGAGCGAGGCGATGTTTATAGACAGCGAGGTTCCTATAGGGCCGAACATGTACGAACTTGACCTCGAAGTGGAAGTTACTTCGCTTCCCGATTACGACTACATCGGAAAGCAGATAGGCATCAAGTTTTTCAATGCTTTAGGCGGAGATTATGTCTTTTTCGACAATGTTCGGCTTAGCTGGGACTGGGCGACGACGGCCTGGGATGAGAATCCGGAGGACGGTAGCGATGAGGTAGACAAGGACGTGGTATTAGAGTGGCGTCCCGGGGTGTGGGCTGCGGACGTGAACGGTCATGAGGTATACTTCGGTACGAGCTTTGCTGAGGTCAACGATGCCGACAGCAGCGACACGGCGGGTGTGTATCGGGGTCCGGGTGATGTCGGCAGTTACGCAGACCCCTGTGATGCCAATCTGACTATATACACGTACGACCCGCCTGAGACTCTTGAGTTAGTGAAGACGTACTACTGGCGCATTGATGAGGTGAATGCGGCTTACAGCGGGACCGACCCGCCTGCCGGCCCGTGGAAAGGCGAGGTATGGAGCTTCGAGGTAGAAGGGCGAGCAAAAGAGCCTTACCCTGCGGATGAAGCGGCAGGAATCGGCGTTGATGTCGTACTTCACTGGACGCCGGGAAGGGATGCAGCCACACACAACGTTTACTTCGGGACGGATGAGACGGCCGTAAGTACCGCCACTACGTCGTCGGCGGAGTTTATGGTCAACCAGGGTCCGAACACGTTCGATACGGCGAACTATGATGCGAACGGCCTTGTATACGCCGGGGAATACTTCTGGCGGGTTGATGAGGTCGGTGCCGGTACGGTCAAGGGCCATACCTGGAGCTTTACGGTCGCTGAGTACAGCACTGTGGACGATTTTGACTCGTACGTCAATCAAACCGAGCTATGGAACGTGTGGGATGATTGGACAACCAACAGTAGCGGCGCGGCAATTTTCGTTGAGCAGGACGCGAACTTTACTCGCGACGGTAACTCGATGAGGTATGACTATGACACCACGACCAAAAAGGGAGCTGCGTGTCTCGGTTCGATAGCCTCAACCGATACGACTCGTCTGGGAATCGGGTCGGACTGGACCCTCGGCGACGCGAGGGCACTGGTGATTTACTTCCTCGGTGATGCGGATAACAGCCCTAACTTTGCTCACCAGTTGTGGGTGCAGTTGGAAGATACAAGCAGCAATTCCGGGGTGGCGCTGTATGACGACCTGAATGACCTGGCGCTGCCATCGTGGACTGAGTGGAACATAGACCTTGGCATCTTCGATGCGTGCGGCGTGAGCTTAGCGAATGTGGACAAAATCCACATCGGCTTCGGCGGTGAGACTGCAGGAGGAGATTGCAGCACCAAAACCGGCGGCACAGGTACGGTATGGTTCGACGACATTGCGGTTCATCCTCGCAGATGCGTTCCATCTTACAGCAAGGGCAAGGGCGACTTTGAAGACGACTGCTTTATTGACACGCTGGACCTCAAGGCATTGTCGCGTGACTGGCTTGTGAGCGGTGGTCTGGTTTCAGCCTCGGCGCCGACGACTCCACCGAAGCTGTGGTTTAAGTTCGACGAGGGTGCGGGCAGTACTACCGAGAACAGCGGCAGCCTGGGCAGCAGCCGTAACGGTAATCTGATTGACATGTTCGACCCGTGGGTTACTCCGGGAGCACCCTCTCCGGATGCCTGCGACCCGAACGCCAGCCTGGCATTTGACGGAACGAACGACTATGTGAACTCGCCGAACATGGGTATTGTGACGAATGAGCTGACGATATCGGCGTGGTTAAAACGCACGGCTGACGAATTCATCTTCGCCGGTGTACTAATTGTTCCCGGCGCGAACGACTTTAACGCGATGACGGGGATGCAGTTTGGGAGCACGCCAGACTGGAAGTCGACCAACACGATCAATTACGTGTGGGAGTCGATGGAGGAGACCTGGGGCTGGGAAAGCGATTTGCTGGTACCCTTGTCACAGTGGACGTTTGCGGCGGTTGTGGTCGAGCCGACGAAGGCAATCATGTGGATGCACGACGGCACCGAGATGTCATCGGCAACAAATATCCTGGACCACGGCGTCGTTACATTTAGCCGTGAGACCCATATAGGTTTAAATCCGAAGAGAAACAACAAGGGCGCCTTCGTGAGATTCTACGAGGGCGGGCTGGACGATGTGCGTCTTTATGACTATGCGCTGTCGCAAGGTGAGGTTCTGTATCTTGTCGACCACGGAGGCTCTTTCTACCAGCCGCTTGAAGACTGGCGGGCGGATGCCGACAAGGACGACACGGTCAATTTTGTAGACCATGCATATATGGCAGAGAACTGGCTGACTGAGATACTGTGGCCTGAGCCGTAATCGGCGTTAATATAGGACCAAGTGACTTTGCACCTACGTCGGGGTCTATGCTGAGAAGTTCGGCATAGGCCCCGGTTGTTTGTTTGTCTTCTTTTACAGCGAAGGTACGGCGGGAGAGATACCGTATTATATTTTGCGCATAGTTAAATTAGATTGACCGAAAGGGGTGAATTTGCGATTATACGCGGGAGTTTAGGTGCATTTTTTGGGTATTTTTGACAGGAACCTTTTGGGCTGAGGTTGGTCTAATAGAGAGGAAAGCCGTGCAGCCGGAAACGGCAAATATCAGCGTTGACGATTCGGATTTGGTCGAGCAGTGCCGGCAGGGCGATTCTGAGGCGACCGAGAGGCTGATACTGAAGTATCAGAATCGCATATATAACGCCGTATTGAAAATATGTGCAAACACCGATGATGCTGCGGAACTTACGCAGGACACGTTTGTCAAAATAATAGAGAACATTGACAAGTTCGAGAGCAGGAGCAGCTTTTATACGTGGGCGTTCAGGATAGCGGTTAATTTGACATTAAATTACTGTCAGAGAAAAGCGAAACTGCGGATCAGGAGCCTGGATGCCGAAGAAGACGAGCATGACGACCAGACGAAGCAGGTTTTAAAGAGGTATTTGACCGATGACGCATCTCCGGACCCGGCTGCGGTGGCCCAGAACAAGGAGTTGTGCGAAACAGTTGTAAAAGCGCTCGGGAAATTAGACGATGAGCAAAGGGCAGTAGTTGTGTTGAGGGACATTGAAGGTATGAATTACTCTCAGATTGCAGAGGTACTTGAGGT
Organism: uncultured Pirellulales bacterium; assembly: GCA_964513655.1. GTDB lineage: Bacteria > Planctomycetota > Phycisphaerae > Sedimentisphaerales > Anaerobacaceae. Next base: position 38,341 of record CAZENQ010000002.1, read on the forward strand.
TGAGCTGGGCACGGTTAAAAGCAGACTGAGCCGAGCCAGAGGCGCGCTGAGAGAGATTATGGAGGCCATTTTGCGATGAAAGAAAATATGGATATAGACGAATTACTGAATGGCTTCATTGATGGAGAACTGACGGAGCGGCAGCATACTGAGGCTCAGCGGCTTATTGCACATGATGCGGGAGCTGCTCAGCGGCTGCTGGAGCTTCAGAGCTGCAGGATTCTGGTCAGTTCCCTGCCTTGTGCGGAGGCACCGGCCGGGATGGTCGGGCGGATAAAAGCTTCGCTGGAAAGAAGCGCGCCTATAGTACAGCCGCCGGTGCGCATCGAGCAGGTGGGGGCGAGGCATTTGCTTGTTCGCAAAGTTGCCGCTGCTGCTGCTATGGTTGGATTGGTAGGTGTTTTAGCGGCGGTTGTTTACACGATTGTTGCCCCTGAGAGCGGTACAAAAAGACCGGTTGCTGTTGAGGGTTGGGAGCAGCCGGCGAGGAAGGTTGAGGCGGTAAAACCAGGGCCTACGATGGTGGCAGTCACTGAAAAACCAATTATTAGATTCAGCATGGCTGAGATGGAATTTAGCGGCAGTCTTGAGTTGAAGACAAGGGAACTGGTGACCGTTGAGGCGTCTATTAACAGGGCCATTGAAGACAATCAGCTTTTGGAAAAAGTAACTCCCGAAAGGCAGCGTAACAAAAGAGTATATGCCCTAAGTTGCAGCAGGGAAGCTCTGGGTATGCTGTTGGCCGATTTGGATAATATCTGGAAGAGATTTGATTCGGCAACGTTATTTGTTGAGACTGACGAGCTCGGCGAACAGATAGTAGTTGACGCGGTTGCAGCTGAGCAGGTTGTCGAAATTGTTAAGCAGGACTCTCTTGAAGAGCGCATTGAGCTGGCAAGGGATTTTGCCGTGTTAAATAAGATGGCCGAGCTGTCGCCGGGCAGGGAGGTGTTTGCCGCAATCGATGATGCAAAACCGGATTTGATAGCCATACCGAAGCCGGTCTTGACTTCAAGCGAGAAGGCGATTAAGGAGCGGCCCATGCAGCCGGAGGATGACCAGAGGGTACATCTGACTATTGTGGTTGTGGGTAGCCAGTAAGAGCTTTCTATCTTACGTCGAGAATTTGATTTTTGAAGTATTCAGGACCGCTGTTCATTTGTAATTGCCCCAACTTGTCCCCCAACGAAGTAGATTCGCTACGCTGATTTTTTTTCGCCTTTTGTGCCGGGTTTAGCTTTTTTGTCGGTTTTTTTATCTTTGGCTTCGGTCTTAGGCTCTTTCTTCTTACTTTTGGTGTCGGCGGAGTCCTTTTCTTTTTTCTCGGCCTTTTTGTAGCTTTCACTTCTGTAATCGGTCTCGTAGAATCCAGAGCCTTTGAAGATTACGCCGGCGCCGGCGCCGATAAGGCGTTTGAGCTGTCTTTTGCCGCATTTGGGACATATCCGCAGCGTCCTGGCCGTTATGGACTGAAACTGCTCAAACTCGTATCCACACTTTTCACATATATATTCGTAAGTCGGCATAATGATTACTCTGCATCCTGCGGCAGGGTCTCGTCACTTGTTGCTTGCTGTACATTCGCCTCGTCTTGTTCTTGTTGCTGGACTTGTTGTTCTGATGGCAGCTTATTGACGATTACTTTGCTTGGTCGAATGACCCGGGTGTTCAGTTTGTACCCTTTTTGGAACTCCTCGAGCACAACGTTGTCTTTGGTGTCCGGCTCGGCCTTCTGCATCATTGCCTCATGTACCGCCGGGTCGAACTTCTCACCGAGCGCCTTTATCACCTCCACACCATGCGATTTTAAGATATCGAGCATCTGGTCATAGATAATTTGCACACCCTTGACAAAAGCGTCGACATTTTCAGCCGAGTCGGCGTTTTGAAGTGTATGCTCAAAATTATCCAGTGCCGGCAACAGCGTCTTTATTATTTTTTCTTTTTCGTATGCAATGGTGTCGGCGATTTGCTTTGGGACCCGTTTTTGAAAATTTGCATAGTCGGCGCTGAGACGCTGCAACTTTTCGAAGAGCTCATCTTTCTGGCTTTGCAAGTCACGCATTTGGCCGCCGAGTTCTTCCGAGTCCTTTTCCTTCTGTTTAATCTGTTTTGGTTTTTCTTTTCTTTTTGCTGTCATTTGTTGTTACCGAAATGCTTTTTAAGTTTTTCAAAAAAGGTCTTTGATTTGGGGGAGACGGTCTTGTTTTCGGTCCTGGCGAATTCTCTCAGGAACTCTTGTTGCTGTGTGTTCAGTTTTGTTGGTGTTTCGACGGTGATTTGTACAAGCTCGTCACCGGTGCGCCTTGTTCTTATGTCGGGCAAGCCCTGACCCTTAATTCTAAAGATGCTTCCGTATTGAGACCCGGGCGGGATTTTGAGCTGTTTTGGACCGTCGAGACTTGGCACATCGATTGTCGCTCCGAGAGCAGCCTGTGTGAAGCTTATTGGTACAACGGCGATTAGGTCGTTGCCGTCACGATGCAGGAACTCATGCGGTTTTATTCTGACGTAGCAATACAAATCTCCTCTGGGCCCTCTGGCTCGTCCCGGTTCTCCTTCATTCGCGACCCTTATACCCTGTCCCTCATGGACACCGGCTGGAATTTTGATATTGACAATTCTCTTTTTGGGGGTCCTGCCGGCGCCTTTACATTTTTTACAGGGGTTTGTGATAACCTGTCCTGCGCCTCTGCATTGGGGACACGTTGAAACCATTTGGAAGAAGCCGCCGCCCCTGGCAACCTGGCCGTTTCCACCGCAGGTTGGGCATCGGCCCGGCGAGCTGCCTCTTGCAGAGCCACTGCCGCTGCATTCGGCGCAGAGGTCCTGACGGGTAAATTCAATTGTTTTCTCGGTGCCTCCGGCGATATCGTTTAGTGTCAATTCGACGGATGTTTCCAGGTCATAGCCGCGCGTGGGCCCGGCTCGCCGTGTCCTTCTGCTTCGCCCACCGAAAAGATCCCCGAAGAAGTCATCGAAGCCGGGGATATCTTCAAATATACTGCCGATATCCTGCCATCGCATGTGAGCGTAGTCGCGCATGCCCATTCCGCGGAGGCCCTCGTGCCCGAACTTGTCATAGCGCTGTCGCTTCTCAGGGTCGCTGAGGACTTCGTAGGCCTCAGCGCACTCTTTGAACTTGGTCTCTGCCTCTTTATCGTTGGGGTTTTTGTCGGGATGATATTTCATCGCCATGCGGCGATACGCGCGTTTAATCTCATCAGCAGAGGCGTTTTTGCCAACGCCTAAAACTTCATAATAATCCCGTTTGGCCATTGTATCGTATCTCGTCGTTCGTGACACTGGTCCGAAGTCACGGGCCACGACGTTTTATCTTACCGAACCAGGTATGGGCTCTTCGTCTTTGTCCTTATCTTTTAAATCGGTCACCAGGACGTTAGTAGTTAACATCAATCCTGCGACAGAGGCGGCACTTTGCAGGGCGGTTCTGGCAACTTTTGCAGGGTCAGTGATTCCGGCCTTGAACATATCAGCGAACTTGCCCGTATTGGCGTCATAGCCGATATTCTCGTCTTTCACCAATTTTTCAAGCAGTTTGGCAACAACCACGTCTCCTTGGTCGCCGGAGTTGTCGACTATCTGTTTTGTCGGCGCTTCAAGGGCTTTTCTTACAATGTCGAAACCGATTTTCTCGTTGCCCTTGGCCTTTGCTCTGGCTTTTTCCACCTGACTTATCGCGCGAAGGAACACGATGCCGCCTCCCGCCACGACGCCCTCTTCGGTGGCGGCCCTTGTTGCGTGAAGCGCATTTTGAAGCAGGTCCTTTCTTTCCTTCATTTCCGTCTCGGTTGCGGCCCCGGCTTTTATAACGGCCACGCCGCCGGTGAGTTTCGCCAGGCGTTCCTGCAGTTTCTCGCTGTCGTAGTCACTGGTTGTCTTGTCGATTTGGCTGCGGATCTGCTCGCAGCGGGCCTTAATGTCTTTGGCTTTACCTGCCCCTTCGATTATTGTGGTCGTATCCTTGTCTACAACGATTTTTTTGGCCTGGCCCAATTGTGAAAGCTCGATGCTTTCGAGCTTGATACCCAAATCTTCCGTAATCACCTGGCCTCCCGTCAGAACGGCGATATCGGCCAACATCGCCTTCCTGCGGTCGCCAAAGCCGGGGGCCTTGACAGCACAGATTTTTAATACGCCCTGCAGACGGTTAATAACCAGTGCAGCCAATGCTTCGCCCTCAATGTCTTCTGCGATGACCAAAAGCGGCCTGGCAACCTGTGCGGTTTTTTCCAGCAGGGGTATAATCTCTCGGATATTGGAAATTTTCTTTTCGTGCAGGAGGATGTAAGCGTCTTCAAGAACCGCTTCGAGCGTTTCGGCGCTGGTCATAAAGTACGGTGATATGTAGCCGCGGTCGAACTGCATGCCCTCGACGACGGTCAGCTCGTTTTCCATACCTTTGCCTTCTTCTATTTCAATGACGCCTTCTTCGCCGACCTTGTCAATCGCGTCGGCCAGGATTTCCCCGACCTGCTTGTCGTTGTTCGCGCTGATTGCCGCCACTTTTGCAATATCGCTGTGGCCTTTGACGCCGACACTGACCGATTCAATGAACTTAGTGACAACTTCGGTGGCCTTGTTGATTCCTCGCTGGATGGCCATCGGATTTGCATCGGCGATTACGTATTTCAGGCCTTCGGTGAAGATCGCCTCTGCAAGAACGGTCGAGGTTGTTGTTCCGTCGCCGACGGCATCGGAGGTTTTGCTGGCGACCTCGTTGACCATCTTTGCGCCCATGTTCTTAAATGGTTCGGGCAGCTCTATTTCCTTGCTGACCGAAACACCGTCCTTTGTTACTTTCGGCGAGCCCCAGCTCTTATGGAGGATGACGTTCTTGCCGGTCGGGCCCAGCGTGACCTTGACCGCTGCGGCCAACTGAGATAGTCCGTCCTTGAGCTCTGTCCGTGCCATATTGTCAAACATTAATTGCTTAGCCATTTTTTATTACCTCTTTTACCTGTAAATTGTTAATTTCAAATTAGTAATCCGTAAACTACTAACTGCGAACTTTATTTACTTTTCAACGATTCCAAGGATGTCACTTTCTTTGAGAATTACGTATTTCTCTCCGTCGATTTCGATATCATTTCCAATATATTTGGGATAAAGGACCTTGTCGTTTTTCTTCAAGGTCATTTCACTTCGTTTGCCGTTGTCGAGTATTTTACCGGGCCCGACGGCTATGATTTTGCCAATCTGGGGTTTTTCTTTTGCGGTGTCGGGCAGGATGATTCCGCCGGATGTTTTTTCCTCGGCTTCTGACTGCTTTATTATGACTCTTTCATCCAAAGGTCTGAGCTTCATAACTTACTCCTTATTAATCCTGGTTCACTTTTGGTCTTTGGTCTACTTTTGGTTTTCAGAATGAAACAGCTCCGATGGCAGTATATCCGGTTCTTCCAGTCCCGGTCCAAAACGGTACACTTCAAGGTTCTCGCCACCGGTTTTCTCAAAGAATATGACGGCGATAGGGTGCATCCCTTTGGCGATCGCTATTATCCCGGATTTTTCAATAGTTCCGTGCAGACCGTCGTTGTCAACTACACACTCATCGCCGATATATAATTTGCTGCCGTCGTCTGACTCAAGATTAAATGTATACACTCCGGGCCGAGGTACTTTAAGATAGCCGCGAAAGCGGAAACCGAATTTCTCGTCTCGCTGCCGCAGGTCTATATCGAAGGTCGCAGCCGTGCCGGTTGCTTTGGGTTCAAGGCTGTCGAAGTCAGGCAGTTTGTCCCATTCGCCCTCGTAGTACTCGTAGCGCAGCCCCTGGGCCGGCGCCTCAAGGTCCTCGGGTGGTCGCGGTGTGACCTTTTTGAGCGTGCGTTTTGTCACGCCGGTGATAGGTTTGGTGTTGCGGAAAAGACCCGCCGAGATGGTCGCCGAATTTTTCAGGCGTATAGGCCGCTTGTACACTGGCGAATCAGATTGCGGCTCACTGCCATCGAGAGTGTAACGAATTTGGGTATTCTCGATATCACCTTCGATAGTAACCTGAGTTTTATCAATGAAGATGTCGGCATCGGCGACTATTTCAGGCGCTTCGATGACAATTGGCATGCCTTTTATATCCAGCGCCACGACCGAGACCATTGGGTCAGGCGCCTGTGAGGGTACGTCGATAATAATGTCATTACCTTTGCGGGTTGTCCGCAGTGAGGAGTACTCGCCTCGAACCAGCAAAAAGGCCTTTAAGAGTTTGTTGTCGAGCCCGGTTAGTTTGAGCTTTCCATCGGTCGGCCAATCGAAGACATGCAGGTAAAGCCGCGTGTTGTCGTTTGACAGTTGTTTGCTTGTGCAGCGTCCCCAATTGAGCTTGCGGAAGGGACTGGGGCCTGTGCCGTAGATGCTCTGGCCGTTTACATTGAGCCAGTCGCCCATTTCGCGCAGCCTGTCCACACTTGGTTCGGGAATCAGGCCTTCAGCGGTGGGGCCAACGTTAAGCAGATAGTTACCGCCTTTGCTGACGATGTCCACCAAATTGTGCAGAAGCTCCTTTGAGGACTTCCAGTTGTGGTCATTTTTCTTAAAGCCCCAGGTGTCATTTATAGTCATGCAGGTTTCCCAGTCCACGCCGGGCAGACCCGTCGGCGGTATTTCCTGCTCCGGAGTGCCGTAGTCACCGCCGAAATAACCTTCTTCTGTCATGCCCCCCATACCCTGGCGACCCTTGCCGACGCGGTTGTTTATGATAATATCCGACTGAAGAGCTCGAACATAATAATACGTGTCGGTGCCGAAGCTCTCGTTCCACTCAGGAATCCAGTCACCATCGAACCACAGTATCCCGAGCGGGCCGTAATTGGTCACCAGCTCTCTAAGCTGCGGCTTCATGTAGTTCTCGACGTAACGAGCAAAATTGGGATTTCTCTTTGTAGCCGTGTTGTAGGTCGGCCAGTGCGGCCCCTGGGCGTCGGGGTGATGCCAGTCCATTATTGAATGGTAGAAACAAAATCTGATGCCCTGCTTTTTACAGGCTTCGGCAAGCTCGGCGAGTATGTCTCGCTTAAATGGAGCAGCGTCCATTATGTCATAGTTGCTAACTTTCGAATCCCACAGGCAGAAGCCATCGTGGTGTTTCGAGGTAATGACGATGTACTTCATTCCCGCGTTTTTGGCGATTCGCACCCACTGGTCAGCATTAAATTTTACGGGATTGAATTGCTTGGCAAGCTGTTCGTACTCTGCAACAGGGATATGGGCATTATTCATAATCCACTCGCCGATACCGCCAATTTCTTTGTCTTTCCATTCACCCGCGGGAACGGCATAAAGTCCCCAGTGGATAAACATCCCGAATCGCGCGTCGCGCCACCAGGACATCCGTTTGTCGTGCTGCTGTTTGGTTTCGATTTCAGGCGAAGTGCTTGTGAACTCAGCGCAGCCTGGAAGTACTAAGGGGCACAGCAGGCTGATTACAACCGCCATATTTATGAATATTCGCCAATGTCTTTTTGAGTCCATTTTGATTTAGCTCTACATCATGCCCATACCGCCGCCCATTCCCATACCCCCGCCCATACCCATACCGCCACCCATACCACCTGGTGGCATTCCGCCTGGTCCGCCGGGCATCTCTTCCTTTTCTTTGGGCTTTTCGGTGACAAGGCAGTCGGTAGTAAGCAGCAGTCCCGCCACACTCACGGCTGTCTCCAGAGCGATGCGTACCACCTTTGCCGGGTCAATCACCCCGCTGGCGAGCAGGTCTTCGTACTTGTCTGTGTCGGCGTTATAGCCGAAGCCGCCCTTACCTTCGAGGATTTTATTGACTACGAGGTTCGCCGTGGCACCTGCGTTATCCGCTATGTAGTAGCAAGGCATTGTAAGTGCCTTCGCGGCAATGTCAGCGCCGGTTCTCTCGTCACCAGAGAGCTTTAACTTTTTGACCGCGTCAATACAGCGAATAAGGGCCACGCCTCCGCCGGGAACAATCCCTTCTTCTATTGCTGCTCTGGTCGCATGTAGTGCATCCTCGATTCGAGCCTTTATTTGTTTCATTTCCGTCTCACTTGCGGCACCGACATTGATTTGAGCGACCCCGCCGGTCAGCTTCGCCAGGCGTTCCTGCAGTTTCTCGCGGTCATAATCGCTGGTTGTAATTTCTATTTCGCTCTGGATTTGTTTTATTCTGCCGCTGATGGCATCCTCACTGCCGGCTCCCTCGACAATGATGGTATTGTCGTTGTCAATCGTTACCTTTTTGGCCTGACCCAACTGCTTGACACTGATGTTTTCCATCTCGATGCCTAAATCCTTGAAAATGGGCTCGGCACCCGTCAGAATTGCTATATCCTGGAGCATGGCCTTCCTGCGGTCACCGTAGCCGGGGGCCTTTACGGCAGCAACCTGCAGAACGCCTTTTAGTTTGTTAACGACCAGCGTTGCCAGCGCCTCGCTCTCAACGTCTTCCGCGATAATCAGGAACGGCCTTTTGCTTTTTGCAACCTTCTCAAGCACTGGTATGAGTTTGGCCACGTTGCTTATCTTGTCCTCATACACCAGTATGTATGGCTTTTCAAGCTCACAGACCATGTTCTCCGGGTCCGTTACAAAATGAGGTGAAAGGTAGCCTCTATCAAACTGCATCCCCTCCACGAACTCGACGGTTGTTTCGAGACTCTTGCCTTCCTCGACGGTGATGACCCCGTCTTTGCCCACCTGCTGGAAGGCCTGGGCCATAATCTTTCCGACCTCGACATCGTTATTGGCTGAAATGGCGGCAATATTGATTATGTCGTCGGCCTTAGTTATATCGACGGGCTTTGCCAGTGAGGTGAGCTTGTCGGTTACCGCCTTAGCTGCTGCGTGCATGCCGCGGGCCAGTGCCATTGCGTCGGCCCCGGCCGCCAGGTTGCGATATGCCTCTTTGAACATGGCTTCGGCCAGCACCGTGGCGGTTGTGGTGCCATCGCCGGCCTGTTTTGAGGTTTTACTTGCTGCTTCTTTGACCAGTTTGGCCCCGAGGTTCTCACTTTTGTCTATGAGGTCGATTTCCTCGGCCACTGTCACGCCGTCTTTGGTTACGGTGGGTCCGCCCCAGCCTTTGTCGAGGATAGCGTTTCGTCCTCTGGGCCCAAGTGTCGACCTGACCGCTGTTGCCAGTTTCTCGGCACCTGCCAAAAGTGCGGCTCTCGCATCCGATTCAAATGCCAATTCTTTGACTGCCATAATTGCTTTTCTCCTTATCTAGCCGTTAAAAACAGTTCAATATCGTTAATACGTTGCCCAAATAATAACTATTTAGCAAAAAATATACCAGGTTAGGTTCTGTGACCAGCCCCGGCGCCAATTATTGGCTTTAACTGCTTTGGTGAAAAGTAGTTATGCTATGGAAAAATTGAGGCACTTGGTGAATCTAACGTATTTCCGGCCCGGGGAAACACACATTTTGGCACAGAAACAAGCCCGAACTCCGCCAACTTGGCAGGACCGGCTCCCGCGAAGCGCCGCAATCCCAAGATAATCAACAACAAATCGGGATTGGATGCATCTGTTAGCCAACCAATTGCAGACCGCCCCGTATTAAGTAATAGAGAGTTTTTACTAAAAAAGGAGGTGTGCTATGTACACCTTTGGAGTGAAAAAATGGATTCACCATATGTACATGCCCAGGAGGCACAATGTAGCTGTGCACATGGACCATCTTATCCATGGTGAGAGATTCTGGCCGATACTGTTGGCGGCAGGCTTTACGTTGTTTCTTCTTGTGCTGTTTATACTGCTCGGAATCTATGGTGACTGGAGCCCCACGGAAACGGATTTGCCTCCATTTCGACCGTACGGCTACTAACCGGCGTCTGGGGTCATGGTAATTTCAGAGCCTACCGTTTCGCCGACGGTGAGTGCTGGGTAAGGGATTTTTGGTTTTTAGAAACCATCGATATTATTTGAGGTGTTTTCCCTTGTTGCCTTTTGCCTCTTGTCTTTTTACCTTAATTTACTTTCAAAATTTTTCCTCTATCGCCCGATAAAATCCCTTTGTTCCTTCACTAATCCCTGAAATTGACCTTTCAAACTATGTCTTGCGAATATTTGCTTGAATTAAAACGCCCTTCGTGCTATAATACTACCAACATGGGGATGCAAAGATATGGGGGGTAAAATGCGAAGCACCATTAAAACATTTGTGATTCTGACGATCCTGGCCGTTCTCGTTCTGTCCGTATTAAGCCTGGCAAAATACTATAACGTTCGTCTGGGTATTGCATCTGGCGACAGCGGCAAATTGACGCTTACCGTGCCTGGGCTGACACACCAAAGTGCCTGTCTAAGCGCCCGTGCTTACCAGTTTGACATATACAATATTTGCCTGGTAAGCTTTTTGTTTTTAGTGACCTGCTGGCGAGCTTTACTGATAAGACACATAAGAAACTAACAGTTCCTGCTTACCCAGCGCTGGCAGTGCCAGCCGCTGACTCCTGCTTTCTTTTATATAAAGCCCCGCACCGCCACGCGGGGCTTTGCTTTTACCGCAAGAATCCAAAATAACCGGTTCCCGCCGGCCGATATCGAAGTCGCGTGGTCGTCGGCGGTTAAGCAAGCTTACGGCCGGATCGTAAGATGAACGGCCTACTGTGTTGCTTGCTGTCCGTAGGTGATTTACGTGTTTGTGTTGGCCTCGTTTGCGTTGCCGATATTGCGTTGTTTCCCGGAGTCTAACCCTGATTATGCGGTTTGTGGCGTCATCTTCAGCTTTTTTGCCCGATTCCAAGCCCTTCCTCTGCTTTAGATGCTAAAGTATTTGTCGAAAATCGCCGAAAACAGTGTATTAGAGTCTACGAAAAGGGCGGAAATACGTCAAAAACAGGCAAAAGCCGATTTAATTATTGGAGTTTAAACAATGGCTTGGAACATATTTGAAAGAATCATAAACGCGTTTAAGCCCTCTGAGCAGCGCGAACAGCCGTCTGAGGAGCCGCAGCCGTGGCTCGAAGAGGATTCTGTCGAGCAGCAGCCTTGCGAAGAGCCCAGTTCGGAATTTGAACAGATGGCTGGCGTGGCCCCGAAGCAGGAAGACTGGCAGGAATAGCAAGGTAAAGTAGCTTGCTATTACACATGGGGGACCGGCAGGCTCATCAGTGAGCTATCATCATAGTTTTGTCTTTGGTTCTTGGCGCTATGGTTTCAGTTGATTGTGCGCCCAAACCGCACAAGCTGCACTCACTTTCCCTGCACAGTGACCCTGCCGTCACGAACAAGGCTTCAGGAAGTACAATATAGCGTCATTTTTGCCTTTTTATTGTGACGTCCGGTGCTCGTAGGTAGGTAGGCTGTAGTTTTAACGGGTCGGCAAAGTGTTTAGCCGAGGCTTTCTCCCAACCAAGTAGATGTACCTTTGATGCCTGGGGATTCCAGTATTGTTTGTCCAGAAATCGAATACCATCGGCTTTGAATTTATCTTCGTAGTACAGCAAGCCCTCTCCAAGCAGCCACGTAGACCGCTTTGTGTCGGTGCAGGTCTCGAGGAATTGCGAAGCGGTCAGCAAAGAATCCGGACAAATTTTTTCCCAAGTTCTGTGGTTCGTGTCTCCTTGCCCAATTTTCAATGGCTGTTGCTGGTTACGTGCGTCAGTGCTTTTGGACAGAGGCCTGTATAGCGCAATGAAGAATTGGCTGCGTTTTGCATCGAGGATAGTGGCGATTTGGTCAAGTTGGGTATATTTTTCCTTCACATAATCAGTTGCATTGGCAGCAATTACATCCAATGTGTCAACCGCGACGAGTTTAGCGGCATTCGTCAAGTGCATCATCTTTGCTAAAGTCACGGCTATGCGCAAGCCTGTGAAACTGCCGGGTCCGACGGAGACATAGACGTGCTCGATTTGTTTGGGTTGGCGGTCGAAACGCTCGAGGAGGCTCTGGATAGCGGGGAAAACCTCTGCACTGTGTTTCATCGGTTGAGAAAAAAGGGATTCGGCGAGCATTTGTTCTCCAAGTGCTATTGCGACAGAACCTGTTCTGCCGGATGTTTCAACGGCTAAGATTAGCGGTTTCTGGCTCATAATGTACTTGTCCTTGATACCTGTAGTCGTACGGTCGTTCCAGAAAAGCCTTGTTTTGGCTCAAAAACCCAGATTTGGCTGAGTGTTTTTCCCACTTTAACAAGTTGTGATTTCTGGCCTTTTCTAAGTAAAAGCTTGGATATTATCGGCGGTTTTGTATAATAAGATTTTTTGCTTGCAAATGAAAGGATTTTGTTGTACACTAATTATTATAAATTTAGGCCATTCTTAATACAGGTGGTTGGGTTGGTATTAAATAGCTTTCCGTGTTGAAAGCGGTTCTTAATTATTTTTGTTTGGAGGAGGTTTGATTTTGGATACTGCAAGATATCTGATTAAATCTTTCGGTCAAAAGCCCCTGTTGGTCATCTTAGTATCGTTCCTGTTTCTGACGTCAGTCCTGCTGGGAGTGGCTCGGCCTCAGGCTAATGATGCGGATAAGAAGATAGTCCGACAGGTAGCCCAAAAGTGGATTCAGGTTGGGACCGAGCAATACAAAAGAGGTTTCTACAAGGCTGCAGAACAATCTTTCCTTCGCGCCCAGGACTACGAGGAATATTTGACTGCTGCGGAGCGTGAGAAACTAACCGAGCTTGTTGAAAAGACGCATGGACGTGTAATTGAAAGAGAACGCATTTTAGATAATATTCGAAAGGCTGACGAGTTAGTCAAGCAGGGCGAAGCCAAAAAAGCAAGATCACTTCTGGAACAGGCCAGAGACAGTGAGTATGTGACTGAACAGGAACGGAAGCTCATCACAGAATCGCTTAAGAAGTTAGAAGGGCAGTCGGATGAGCAGGACAAGGAGGCTGTGGCACTCTATGACCGTAGCGTAGGATTTTACCGCGCGGGTCGGCTCGAAGAGGCGCGCAAAGGTTTCATCGAACTTACCAAGAGCGGCATATTGTCAGCACCGCTGGGCGAGAGGCCCGAAGACTACCTTGTGAAAATTGATAGCATCCTGGCTGAGAGAGCTGAGTCCGAGTCCTCGGCTGAAGCAAGGCCTCAGGAGCTGCAGAGCGGTGACGCTACAATTGTAAAAGATGAATTACTTGAGTTTGGAGCCGAATCTTTTGAACGGCTTGAGGAGCAAGAAAGGGCCGCGCTAACGACAGCGCCCGAGCAAGTTGTAGATGAAGGCAACTACATCAAAGTCATCAATCGCAGAAGAAGCATCCTGCAAAGCCATACCAAAGCGGTTTTTAGCGACGTTGTGGCGAAGGCTAAAAGTTATATAAGCGAGGGCGAGTTCAGCAAGGCAAAAGAAGCTGTGGAAACCGCTGAGCGAACCGTGAATAAGAACCAGCTGTTCCTCGGAGACGACCTTTTCAGACAGTACAGCGAGGAGTTGCAACAACTGAACGGGCAGATAGCGCAGGGGCAGAAGCAGAGGGGTCAACAGTTGCAAGAGCAGAAACGTATAGAGGCCGTCGCAGCGCAAAGCCGGTATAGAGAGCAAATGGAGACTGACAGGGAAAAAAGAATAGCTGAGTTGATGGTGAACGCTACAGCTTATCAGAAACAGCAACGGTATGAAGAAGCACTTGGACAGTTGGAGAGTTTGCTTGCGATAGACCCGATGAATGACGATGCGATGATACTGAGGGATACGCTAAATGATGTAGTTAGCTTCCGGAAGCAATTGGAAGTGCAGAGAGAGACGGATATGGAGCGGGTTCGCACATTGATGGAGACGGAGAAGGCCATGATACCGTATGCCCAAGAGATAACGCACCCGAAGGACTGGCGGGAAATTATCGCCAGTCCATTTCGCGTACCTGACGAGGCAATCGGGCAGAACCCTGCTGATGTGGCTGTCTATAAACAGCTCGACGAGATTGTCGACCTTTCGGAATTGACGTCGGAGATGCCCCTTAGTGAAGCGATAGGAGAATTAAAGAATTCCGTTGAGCCGCCTTTGAATGTGTTTGTCAATTGGCGGGATTTGTATGACAACGCTGATATTGACCAGACCACGCCCATAAATATGGACCCGATATCGGCAATTTCGCTCGGCACGGCGCTGGACCTTTTGTTGGAGGCGGTTTCCGGTGGATTTGCCGAGCTTCGTTACGCAGTTGAGAACGGAGTGGTTACCATAGCGACGGAAGAGTCGCTTCAGATTGAGCTTAAAACATTGGTTTATGACGTTACTGACCTGCTTGGCCGGCCGGCTGATTTCTGGGCGGAAACCGGGGGGGACGTGGCGGTCGGCGGAGAGGGTGAAGCCGGTACCGAGCAATTAGGTGAGCAGGACGAAAGAGACAGGGAGGAGCTTCTCCAGGAGGCGATGCTGCGGTCCGACAATTTGATACTGCTTATCCAGGAGACTATCGAGCCTGATAGCTGGTATGACGCCGGCGGCGAGGGTACGGCAACTGTTTACGAGAATAAAAAGCTTATTGTGCATCAGAGCCTTAGAGTTCACAATGAGATTTCGAAGCTGCTCAGTGATTTACGCAAGTCGCTTGGACATCAGGTTGCTATAGAAGCCAGATTTCTGCTGGTAGGTGAGAATTTTCTCGAAGATATTGGTCTCGATGTAGATTTTGCGTATGACCGTGGAGAGCCCGGCGGCAGGGTGGGTTTGGTTACATTCGACCAGCGCCACGCAATTCACACTATACCAACTGAGACGGGTATTACCGGCAGCCTACCAACGGCCATTACCGGGCTCGGCGGGGCTCTCGCGGGGATAGCAATCGAAGGTGGTTATGGCAATCTGCTTCTTGATGACCTCGAGGTACATTTCCTTCTCAGGGCAACGCAGGCCCACAGAGATGCAAAGGCCTTGACCGCTCCGAAAGTCAGTGTTTTGAGCGGCGAGTCCGCAACCTTCCGGGTTCAAAGGTATAGGCGGTACCCTTATGAGATTGAACCCGATATTGAGGAAATCGGCGACTTCGGCAATTTTAGGTGGACCATAGATTACGAAGAAGGTTATGTTGTATCAGGTACGCTTCTCAATATAACGCCAACGATTATGCACGATAAAAAGCATGTGCTGCTGAATATCGTGACGGAACTGCGTGATTTCCTGGGTTTTCAGCCGTTTGATATTCAGTTGCCCATATTGGCCGGTCCTGGTGGTCAAGGTTCTACAGAAGACAGTGTTTACACGATACTGTTCCCGGAGACAGAGATATCCAGGGTCGAAACTCGTGTGAGCGTACCCGACGGCGGGACATTACTGTTAGGCGGCCAGAAGCTGACTTCTGAAGTCGAAAAGGAGTCGGGCGTGCCCATAGTCAGCAAGATACCGATCATTGGGCGGTTGTTTCGTAACCGCAGCGTGGTTAAGGACAGCAAAATTCTGTTAGTGCTTGTTAAACCGACCATCATTTTGCAGGAGGAAGTGGAAGCTGAGGCGATTGCCGCGATGGAAGACAGCTTTTGAACTTCTGATGGTTTATAGGTTTTTTGCGATTATAAGCGTGTTTTTACAAGACGAGATTGCAGCTCTTTTTGGCCCCCTGGGGCGGCATTTTAAGGATTTGTAGAATTTTGAAAATTTTTTTGAAAAAGAGTGTAACAAATGGCGAGGTTGGGTGCACTTAGTAGTAGGTGCACACAGGAGCATCGCATTATGTGTACAATTAAGGTAACCAGGACAGTAGGATAAATCATAGTTTTTTGGGGTAATGATAAAAAATGAAGCGTCAAATTCTGTTTAGCTTGTTGATTTTGCTGTTTATGCAGGCTATTGCCGCTGCGAAGATTATACGCGTTTCGCCTTCGTCAAGGCAGTATCCCACCATTCAGAGCGGCATCAACGACGCTGTGGACGGCGACACGGTGGAGGTTGCTCGCGGCATCTACACCGGCGAGGATAACCGCAACCTGGACTTCAGTGCCGGTTTGTTGCCCGTGGGCGGCGTGCCCCAGACAAGGGCTATAACCCTTAGAAGCACCATTAATCCTGCTTTTCCCGACTGGGACATTATTGCCAACACAATAATTGACTGCGGCGGCAAGCCAGACCATGTCATAGGTGCGGATAATGGGGCGGCGAATCGCGCCTTCTGGTTCCACCGCGGCGAAGGCCCCAATACCGTAGTTATGGGATTTACCATCAGAAACGGCTACACCAGGGGCCACAAAGGGGCTGACGGGACCCCCGACCTGCCCCTCGGTCCAATGGACTGGACGCCGCCGATGCACAACGGCCAACACTGGCCCTTTGACACCGAATGGGGCGACCCCGAACTTCCGCCAATTGCTGATTACGGCAGCGACGCGCCTTTTATGGCCCGGGGTTACGGCGGCGCCATCCTATGCGGGATAGATGCCAGGAACCTACCTGATGACCGGAATGCCTGCTCGCCGACCATAAAGTACTGCATAATCGAAGACTGTACGGTAGCGGGCGGCGAGGGCGGCAGGGGCGCCGACGGCAAGGACTCCCCGCAGGGCGGGTGGCAATGGTATGCCGCCGAAGCTTATGTTGAACCGTTTACCCCCGGTTGCATGCCGATTGACCTGACGGTTAGCCCGGAACTCATCTGCGATCCCGAGGCGGAGCCCAACGACGAACCGCAGGAGCGAGAACCGTTCACCTCGGAGAATGGCCAGTGGGGCGGCAGGGGCGGCAACGGGCATGGAATGGGCCTTGGTGCCGCTATCGCCTGCAGGAACGCAAGCAGCCCAATAATTACCGATTGTATATTCAGAAATAATATTGCCCGGGGCGGCATCGGCGGCGACGGCGGCAACGGCGGCAACCCTTACACTGAAGATTTCGGGTTGACCTGGGACGGGGATGAGGCCTCAGGCGGTGACGCCGGATGGGGCTGGGGTGACGGCACAGGTGGCGTCATTTATTCTGAAGGCGGCGGTGGTCCAATCGTAACCAATTGTACATTCGAAGGCAGTGCCGCGACTATCGGCCTCGGCGGCGAAGGTGGCGCCAGGAGCCAGGGCAACGACGCTGACCCGCCGACTTTCGAGGGCTTTAACGGTATAGCCGTGCCCGATGGTTATATTTCCGGGGGCGTGGCTTACTACAAAGCGGGTACAAATGCGAGCTTCACCAACTGTACGTTCACGAACAACAGGGCCTACGAAATCTCGTATTGGTACCAGATTTACGCGGCTATTGGATTGCCGGGATACGGCGGGCTTCCCGCGGTCAGGTCCACAGTGGGAGGGGCGCTGTATTTTTATGGCAATAACAATGTTAATCTTAATAACTGCGACTTCATAGACAACCTCGGCGGGGCGATATATTTCGGAGACGACTGTAATGTAATCATTCACAATAGCTACGACCCCAGCCGGGCGTGTTTATTCTCCGGCAATTCCGACCCCAACGACGGGGGCGACCTTGAGACAGATACACATATAGACTTTGGGGCCGGCGGCGCTTTGTATATCGGTTCCAGATGTACTGTGGACCTTCGAAACTGTACGTTCGGGGGCAATTCGGCCGCGAATGACGGCGGGGCTGTCAAGTGCAAGAGTGATGCCACGCTTACGGACTGCTCATTCGGCAACAATGTAGCGGGCCGCTTTGGGGGCGGAATGGACGTCTATGGCGGCGTACCACTGACATTAGACTTTAACAGCTGCAGTTTCGTCTCAAATGAGGCGAGATATGGCGGCGGTATCTCTGCAGAGTTGGCCGATATCAATTTCACCAACTGTTACGTTGGTAATAACAAGGCGCTGGAAGGCGGAGGAATGGACCTTGTCTCAGCAGACGTCGAGATTATAGGCGGCGACATTACCGGAAATCGTGCCACGGCCTATAACGGCGGCGGCGTGAATTGTCAGTACACCGACCTGCTGATCCGCGACAGCCTTGTCAGGAATAATATAGCCGATGGTATCTGGGCGTCCGGCGGCGGAATCAGTCTTGACGGCAGAGGCTCTCATCAGGTCCAAAACTGCCTTTTCGCCAGCAACTCTGCGGCTGACTACGGCGGCGCGATACACTGTTACAGTGCAACGCCCGAGATTGAAAACTGCACGTTTGCCGCTAACGTTGCAGGCACGTACGGCGGCGGAATATTTGCCAACTGGGATTCATTACCGCAGATTTCCGACTCGATAATCACAAACTGTAATAACCACGCCATACATGAGGAGGACCCGAGCGGCGATGCACTGGTAGAATACAGTCTATTCTACAATAATATCCATGGCGACTACTACGATTCCGGCACGCAGTTGACTTACACGGGTCCTTCTGAAATTGGCAACATTCCGGGCGGCAGTAATAATATATACGGTGACCCGCTGTTTGTAAGCGGGCCGTTAGGCATGTTCTATCTTAGCCAGACAGCTGCGGGTCAGTTTTCTGACAGTCCTGCCGTGGACGCTGGCAGCGTCCTGGCTGCAAGCGTTGGGTTGGATGCGTCCACGACACGAACAGACAACGTCGGCGACGCGGGTGTAGTTGATTTAGGTTATCATTATGCCACGCTAATCAGCACTTCTTTGTTCCGGCTGACCGTAAGCGTTACCGGCGGGATGGGTACAGTCGAGGTGACCTCGCCCGCGCCGGTCCTTTACGACGCGGTCTCCGATGCTTACTGGTACTATGGCGGCACCGTTGTAACGGTTACTGCGACGCCCGCTGCCGGGTGGCGAGTTGAGGCCTGGGGCGGAACCGACGACGATTCTTCCACTGAGACAACCAATACTGTTTTTATGAATGCCGACAAGAATGTGAGCGTAAGCTTCGATATGCCGCGTACTATTACTGTCGGCGACGTCGGCTATCCTACTATTGAGTCGGCGGTGCGCGATGCGCGACCCGGCGATAATGTCCTGGTACCTCCCGGCGTTTGGTACGGCCCGACAATACTGTTGAACAAACCCATTACGCTGAGGGCTATGGACCCCAACGACCCGTCAGCAACAATTCTTGACGGCACTGATTATGTTGAGCGTCGTATCAACTTTGGCCAAAATGCGGATTCGCGTTGCGTTTTAGAGGGTTTTACTATCCAGAACTGTGGGTGGCAGCCCGGCTTAATGATCGACCCCGTGGACTGTCCGGGTGAGAACGGCGTAGACGGTCCCGGTGTTGAAGGCGGCGCAATCAGAATCGCAGACGGAGCCAGCCCGACTATCAAGAACTGTATAATCAGGGATAATCTGATGCGCGGCGGCGATGCCTCTGGCGGCTGCGGCGCCGATGAGACCCACAACGCTGGTCGAGGCGGCTGGGGAGGGTGGGCGCGCGGCGGCGGGGTATACTGCGGCAAAGGCAGCGAGCCGACCTTTATAAACTGCCAAATCATCGATAATCACGCCGGCGGCGGCAACGGCGGCGACGGCGGTGACGATGCGGACCCCGGCGGAATGCCCAACTACGGCGGTAACTGGAGCACGCTGTCGATGGCGATTGGAGACCCCTGTGAACCGCTTTTACCGCCCTATCCTGACATTCATCCGGAGGATTTGAGTTGGGAGCTTTTGCCCGGGGTCGATTTGTGGACGGTCTGGACGGATTACCGGGGGCCGCCTTACATGGGAGACTATCGGTGGTACAGTGCATACGGCGGTGGTGTATTCTGTGATACTGACAGCGCCGTTACATTTATAAACTGCACAATCAACGGCAATCGCACATCCGGCGGGATGAGCGGTGAGGGTGGCGTCTGGGTAGCGGGGGATAATGACATGGAGCCGGAAATAAGCTATCAACTACCCAGCTATGGCGCTGGCATATACTGTTCGGCGGATTCCAATGTAATGTTCATCGGTTGCACGATAACGGACAATACTGCTGTCAGGCCGGACGAAGACCGTGACGCGTATTTCAATCCTCAACCGGGTGCCGACGATTATCTACGCGCATACTATCACCTTGACCCCTACACGGGGCACGGCGGCGGCGTTTGTGCCGAGGGAACCGCTATGGTTACGTTTGTGGACTGCTTCGTCGGCCGAAACAAGGCCTCTCTCGGAGGCGGGATATACTATAGAGACTCAAATGCCAGGGTTGTCGACAGCAGCTTCGAATCCAACATAGCATATCGCGGCGGCGCATTGTTGGGCATTGACGGTCCGGCAACTGTTATCGGCTGCGATTTTACCAATAACGAGTCTTTTGGCATGGTCACCGACCCCTGTGGCGAGGACAACGACCCGAACGAATATGACCCGAACCGCAACTATTATCTACCCGGTGACGGAGGTGGGATGTACGCTGACAGGATGACGGGTCAAGTTATTGATTGCACGTTTATCGGCAACGAGGCCGGGGCCTCCGGCGGTGGCATATTCTTCAGCGGAGAAACCGATGACGAGCTTACAAACTGCCTGCTGGCAGGCAATATGGCCGGAAGGAACGGCGGCGGTGTATCGGCGAGTTTGCTTACGCAACTGCAGGTTTCCAACTGCACGATAACTGACAACTTAGTCTCAGGAGGTTTCTTTGCAAACAAGGCCGGAGGCGGTGTATACTGCTCCGATGGGGGCAATACTTTTATCATTGATAGTATTCTGTGGGACAACTCGGCCGACTTCGGGAACGAGATTGCGATTGGTACCAACATAAGCTCTGGTGCGGTCAGCGTCAGCTATAGCGACGTTCAGGGCGGCGCCTTGGGCGTGTGGGTCGATCCCGGCTGCGTCCTGAATTGGGATGACGCCAACAATTTACATGGCACCAGCGCTGACGCCCCGGTTTTCGTTTTCGGTGATTTAGGCAACTTTGGTGACTCAGGCGGTTTTTTCCTGAGTCAGCCTGCTGCCGATTCAAATCAGATACAACTGAGCCCCTGTGTTGATGCAGGCAGCGACGCTGCACACTCTCTCGATATGTACAGGCACACAACCCGCACAGATGGCGTGCTTGATGGTCTCGACCCGTCTGATTATCCTGACGCTCAGGTGGATATTGGCTATCATTATGTTCTGAGGAGCGATTTAGTCGGCGATTTTGATTATGACGGCGATGTTGATGCGGCTGATTTGTATAGGTTTAACCTGCACTGGCTGAACGTGGGCTGCGAGTTCCCTGATTGGTGTCACGGCAAGGATTTGAATCGTGACGGTGTTGTTAACCTGGAGGATTATGCACTGTTTGCGCAGAATTTCCTGGAATTTGATGAAATGCCTCCGACGCCCGACCCGATGACGTGGGCGGTTCCACCTTACTCGACGAGTCAGACCGATATTACGATGCTTGCGACAACAGCTCGCGACAATTCCGGCTCAGAGGTGGAATATCAATTTGAGCGTTACTACTTCGCGTCGGGTGATGTCTACCGCATCTGGGATTGGAATCCCAGTGAGACACACGTTGATTCGGGTCTTATAACAGGCCAGAAATACGGCTATAGGGTTAGGGCAAGAGACGCCGCCCATAACATGACTGACTGGTCATATATCGGCTATGCCGTGGCGGGTGAACTGGTGGACCGCACGCCGCCGACGCCTGACCCTATGACATGGCAGACTGAGCCTGCGGCCTCAGAAACTTCAGCTACAATGAGAGCGACCACCGCCACGGACCCCAGCGGAGGCGTGCAATACTATTTTGAGGAAACTTCGAACCTGCCGGGCGGAGATGACAGCGACTGGCAGAATGAATCAACCTATACCGATACGGGCCTGATGACCGGAGTCGCGTATAGCTATAGAGTGAAGGCTCGCGATGGGTCTGTGTGGCGCAACGAAACCGGTTGGTCGAGCACGGTAACAGTTATACCTGAGGAGGGAGTTGAGGAGGACGTGAATTCACCGTGGCCTGTGATGTGGGACCCGAATGCAATCAATAATGGCCAGCCTTACGAAACCGGCTCAGGATTCAATGCCTGGGCTCATATGACAGCAGCGGTAGCGACAGACCCCGAAGGTGCCGGCGTGCAGTATTACTTCGAATGTGTTCAGTATCCCGGCATCTTTCCTAATGGCTACAGCAGTGGCTGGACAGATCTACCGATATGGGATGTTCCAGTAGGCAGAACGAATCAGGGCCTCATGTTCCGTTTCAGGGTACGGGACCTTTCGCCGAACCTCAACGAGAGTGACTGGTCAACTACTCTACCGGCCTATCCTTTCCCGTACTAACGACGAAAACGTAATAGTGACCAAATTAGCCCCGGCTGTGCCGGGGCTTTTTTACTTTTGGAAAGCCCCCTTTATTTGCTCTTGAGCGCTTGGTAGCCATAGTGTGCCATCAGGTTGTCGAGTATAACCATTGCCGTGTAGTTCTCGGCAACCGGCCATATGCGGGCCACAATCGTCGGGTCTCGCCTAGTGATGGCTGCCAGCTTTTTGTTCTCTATGGTATATTTGTCAATCGTCGTCTGTGGCTTGTCAATCGTCGGTGTCGGTTTGACAGCGAGTCTTACAACGATTGGTTGTCCTGTGGAAAGACCGCCTGTGATACCGCCGGCGTTATTCGAATCGAAAACAACTTTGCCGTTTTCGGCGCGCATTTGGTCGTTGTTTTCGATGCCGGTCATATCTTTAACGGCAAAGCCGGCGCCGACCTCAACGC
Source organism: uncultured Pirellulales bacterium (assembly GCA_964513655.1). Classification (GTDB taxonomy): domain Bacteria; phylum Planctomycetota; class Phycisphaerae; order Sedimentisphaerales; family Anaerobacaceae. The sequence goes on from CAZENQ010000002.1 coordinate 60,829, forward strand.
CCTTGACGGCACCGATTCCGAGCATTTTGCCCAACTGGCCGTCGAGCTTATCGAAGACCGGCTCGCCCAGACCGGTCGGCACACCGGTTACGACCACTTCGACTATACCGCCGGCCGAATCACCCGTCTTGGCAATCTTATTGCAGGCATCGACCATCTTCTGTGCTGCGTCAATGTCGGGACAGTTAACTATCGGGTGCACTCCGTATTTGTCCCGGACCTCGGTGCCCTTTATCTTCGGGGCTTTGCCGCGGATATCATCGATTTGTTGCTCAATCTCAGCCAATATTTTCATCTTTTCCAGAAATCGCATCTCCATTGTTATGCGGTCTTTGACATAGATTTCCTGGTAAAACGGGTCGAGGTCGCTGCGCATTTTTTTGTAGTTATTGGAGTACTCAAGGGCCTGCTCGGCAGCCACATCCGGGGACCGTACACCGGCGATTTCTCTTACATATGCAAAGACCTCTATGCCGCATTTTTTCAGCACTTTTTTGGCGACATATCCGGCCGCAACGATGGTGGATGTATAGCGCCCGCTGAATATACCGGCGCCGATGGCGTCGTCGTCAGGGCCGTATTTTATGAATGAGGCATAGGATGCGTGGCCCGGCCGGGGCGTGCGGTTCGTGTCCTGATATTGCTTGATGTGAACAAAATGCCGGTCGAGGTTGGGAATCAGGATTGTAAGCGGAGTCCCGTTCGTATGGTTTCTGTTCCCTGCTCCCTCAATCGTATCGGTGGCATTTAGCCCGGAGTATATAATCGGAAGGTCAGGCTCTTTTCGCGGACTGGATAATTCGTCCGCGCCAGGCTTTCGCAGAAGTAAATCTCCGTAAATCTCCTGCTCGGTCAATAACATCCCGGGTGGATGTCCCTGCACGACGGCCGTTAAGCCTTCTTGGTAGGAACCGCCTGCAACAGTTACCTGAAACATTCGTCCTATGTGACAGCCAATCATTTCTAATCTCTCCTTAACAAACTTAATTGTAACTCTATTTGGCCTCAGGCAAGAACCTTTAGGGTGGATACGCAACCAATTTTTTTTGCTATGGCTTCCAAACAACCTTTCCTGTTTTGTCAATATATCTCCACTTGCCGTACTTTTCTACTCGTGCCAGCCCTTGGTAAAATTCGCTAGGATTATTAAGGAACTGTGGCTCGATGACGATTTTCCCCGTTTTGTCGATATAGCCACATTTGGCGCGAGTGCCCGACACAAATATTACAACTGCAAGTCCTTCAGAAAACTTGCCACAGTCCCGGTTCTCCGGCGCGATAACGATTTCTCCGCTATTATTGATGTAGCCCTTTTTGTTGCCAATCCATACAACTGCCAGCCCTTCAGAAAAGTCCCGGGCAATGTCGAATTGAGGCTTGATGACCGTCTTTCCGCTTTTGTTGATGTAGCCCCATTTGCTGCCAATCTTTACAGCCGCCAAGCCTTCCGAAAAGTCCTCAGCATAATTGAACTTGGGCCTGACTACATACTCTCCCGTTCTCTCGATATAGCCCCACTTGCGGCCAATACGTACACGTGCCAGCCCTTCGGAAAAACGACCACTGAACTCCACGTAATCGAACTGTGGTTTGATAACTGTCTTGCCTATTTTATCGATATATCCACACTTGCCGTCAATATTTACCCGTGCTCGACCTTCGGAGAAGTCAAATGAATGATCGTGAGGCTTTGGCTTATGCAGAAACTTCGGCTGGATCACAAACTCCCCTGTTTTGTCGATGAATCCATATTTACCCTCAATCTCCGCACGTGCCAAACCTTCAGAAAAATCACCTGCCATATCGAATAGGGGCTCAATAACGCTCTCTCCTGACTTGTCAATGTAGCCATATTTGCCAGCGATGAATACTCGTGCCAGTCCTTCGGAAAAGTCCCCGGCCCATTTAAAACGGCACTTGATCACAACCTTTCCCTGCCCGTTGATAAAACCGTACTTATCCCTTTTTTCTATCCGAAACAAAGGGCCAGTTTCCTTGGCTTCCTTCTGTTTGCATGAGACAACAGCTAGAGCAACAAAACAGATAGCGCCAGCGAATACGATGCCTTTCTTCTTAATTATCCACTTCCTTTATTTGAGATTAATCAATCATTTGCATATTTGCGCCGATACTTTTCATCAATTCTACGTAGTCAGGAAACGTGACGCTTATCGCCTCAGCGGTATCGATGGTGCATTGGGCGTCCAACACCAGGCCCGCCAGAGACAAGGCCATCACGATTCGATGGTCGCATCTGCCATCCAGCTCAGCTGGCCTGGGCTTACCGGGTCGTATTATAAGCCCATCAGGCAGTTCTTCAACATCTACGGCCATTTTTCTCAGTTCCTCGGCCATACATTTAATTCGGTCGGTCTCCTTGCCTCGTGCCTGAGGCACGTTTGCAAGGCGGGTTGTACCTTCGGCAAAGGCGGCGGTAACGGCCATAGCAGGAAGGGCGTCGGGCGTCTTGTTCATATCTATTTCGATGCCTTTCAGTGTGGTTGCCCTGATTGTCACTGAAGCCGGCTCGATCTTTATATCTGCGCCCATTGCCTTTAGGTAGTCAACCACCGCCTTATCCGGTTGACTATCCTCGAAATCCAGCCCCAACAAGGTTACTTCATCCGCCACAAGAGCAGCGGCACAGAGAAAGAACGTGGCACTTGAAAAATCAGCGGGTATTGTTGTGTCAAAGCTCTTGTAACCTTGCCGGCCTTTGATTTTAAAATGCTGCATATTATCATTTTGATATTCAATTGCCTGCTTGTCGAGCCAGTCGAGCGTCATCTGCACATAGCCCGGCTCGTTCAGAAGACTGACCTCTATCTCGCTGTCATTAGCCGCCAGAGGCGTGCAAAGAAGCAGGCTGGACAAATACTGGCTGGTAGAGGCGGCGATAGCGGTTTTTCCACCTGCAAGTTGACCGGTTATTTCTACGGGTGCTTTGCCGTTATTCTTAATGCTGGTGCATTCTGCCCCAAGGTTACTAAGGGCCTCCATTAATGGGGCAACGGGACGGCTCTGGATTTGCTCATCACCGGTGAGGCTGACAGTTTGACCGGGTTGCACTAAAGCGGCTGAACCCATAGCTATGCGCAGCGTAGTGCCGGAATTGCCCACATCGATGGTTTTCTCAAGGGCTTTGATTTGCCCGCCCGTGCCAGTTAGCTTCCATTGCGCCGCATTTGATGTATCAATCTCGGTACCTAAGGCTCGATAACAATCCACGGCTGCTTGTGTGTCGCTGGATAATAACGGCTTGCGGATAATACTCCGACCTTCTGCCAAGGAGGCGATTGCAATAGCGCGTATCGTGTGCGACTTCGACGCCGGGATTGTTGCCGTCCCTCTTAACCGTGATTTCCGTACAACCAAATTCATAGATGCTATCGTACTGAGCGTATAATATCGTGGAGTGCACTTTTACCAGAAATGAGGAAGAATTAAAAGAAGTTTTTGGCTTTGATGACTTGGCTATTTTGGCGTGTTTTGTACGTGCCAGTCCGCTTTGAGGTCTTTGTGTTTCAGGATGATTTCGACATCGTTGACGTCGATTTGGCCGTCGGTATTGATATCACCGAATAAATAACCTTCGAGGGATTTTCCACTGTTTATTAACAGGTTATTGAGCAGAATCTTAAAGTCCGGCTCACCGACAATACCATCAGCATTGAGGTCATACCAAAGGATATTGTCACTGTTTTCGGCCTCGCTTACATTCCAGGCCAGGCCGTACCGCTGGGCTGTGGCTATTTCGTTCTGGTCATTCACGCCGCTATATGAAGCGACGATTTCATAAGTGCTGTAGTTGGCATCTGCGCGGCAGCAGATGTGCTCGAGGTTGTCGGTGCTGCTGTCACTGTAATCAATGAGGCGGTCGTTGTTATGGTTCTCCGGGTCAACGGCCCATAGTTCAAGTCTCAGATTAGTGTCTTTGTCGGGCCTCGGTTCAAAGGGATAAGTATTGTTGTAGTGCTTGTTCCAGGCGAGCGTGGTCGTTATGATTTTATCTGTTAGGTTGGTAATGTTTATTCTATAAATATTTTCTGCGATTATACTTTTTTCCAGCACATTGTTGTCCCACCCGATTGTTGGGGCATTGCCCGGTTTGGCTGGCCTGGCGGTTAGATGTTCGTAAGCACCGACGGCATTTAGCAGACCCGCACCTTGAATGTAGTCGAGCGGGGCAAAGTGGTCATCATCTTTTGCCAGCTCGCCTTTGTGCCAGTAGGGTAGCTTCCTCGCCGAGTTTAGTAAAATAGCTTTTATCACACAATTACCGCCTTCCGGCGAGACGGCCAAACTTAAGCTTGGGTCCTCTTTGGCCTTCTGCACAAGCAGCCCGATTGTTCCTGCTACTATTGGCGTTGAGAAGCTCGACCAGTTGCCCGTCGGTTCATACTGGTTGGGCTCATTGTCATCAGCGGCCAGACAGTTGCCGGGAGCGACGATGTCAGGTTTGCACCGGCCATCCGCAGTTGGGCCGAAACTGGAATGTTCCGGATGGGCCAGAGAGAAATGTGCCAGATTGGTTGCAAGATTTTCGGTCTTTACTGAGTCAACAACTCCAACGCCAATGGCGTTGGCTCCGGCCCCGGGATAAAGCAGTGGGTCATGAACGTCCGAGCCGTTGCCTACGCCTGCGACGACGACCAGGCCGTATCGCTCGGCCAATGATTCAAAGCCTCTTGTCCACCAGTCCTGGAACTGATTGCCGATGCTGGCAGTTAAAACATCTGCGTCAGGCGCCGAGCAGGGGAATATATTATTGCTGAGGAAATGCCAGAACTCATAGACGTCTGCCTGTGCCTCTGGTGCAACTCCTTGATAGTGAAATTGTCCGACTTGGGGGTAAAATGCGTTTGGGTCCTGGCCGAGCAATATCGAACAGATGGCGGTAGAATGTGGGGAGATGCCTGCCGGAGGATTCCCTTGGTCGTGGAATGTCAGTTGTTTGTCTGCGAGACAATTATTCTCGACGCTCGGTCGGTAATCGTTTTGTGGCTCACCATCAATGTAAGTGATGCTCCGACAGATAACGGCAAATTTGACGCCGGAACCTGTCAAGTTGGGGTCTATTCGTCTTAACGCGTAGATTCCGGTGCAGTTCAGCCCTTGCGGCTGCAGCATCTTCTCTCCCTGCCCGCCTTCGGCCCCACTGGCGGGGTGCGCAAATGCCAGCATTGCCGTCGAACAGGCCATTATGCCCAATATGAGCATTTTTTTACTGATTTGAGCCATTTCCTTTCTTTGTAAGTAATAGGTAAAAGCTCCAAAAGCCGCGCAACTATCCCCAGGACGCATATTTAAGAAAACGCATATCTATGATTACGCGACCATGCACTCTTACTAATATGATACCAAAAATAAACCCTTTTTTCAAGCACATTACCTGCCAATTCTTGTCTTACAGCGTTTTCAGCATAAAAAATGCTGGTCATTAAAAACTTAATTCAGAAATCTTGCCATTACCAAGCGCAGTCGCTATACTCAAGCGCGTATTTCGGCTCATTTTGGCTAAGGGTTTGCCATAAATATGAAAGTAATTCTAAGTTCTGAGCAGATAGAGCGGATTCTCCAGGAATTGGCAAGTCGCATTATCGCCGAAATCCCGAATGAAGTGGATATTGCCACGATTGGAATTCGCAGCAGAGGAGAGATTCTCGCCCAGCGGTTATCGAGCCTGTTATCGCGGGAGGTTGGCAAAGATGTTCCGTATGGCACTTTGGACATAACACTTTACCGGGATGACCTGAATTCACCGCAAAGCACTGACCAGCCGCAGGTAAGAACCACCGAAATCGGTTTTAACGTAGACGACAAAATTATTATTTTGGTTGATGATGTTCTATATACCGGCCGGTCGACGCGCGCAGCAATGGATGCCCTTGTCGATTTAGGCAGACCCAGAGCAATAAGATTGGCGGTCCTTGTTGACAGGGTCGGCAGAGAGCTGCCGATACAGGCCGATTACGCCGGTCATAAAACTGATGTTGCCCCCGGCAAATTGGTGCAGGTCAACCTTGTCGAATCAGACGGAAAAGACGAAGTAGTGGTCGAATAAACAGTCGTGTCCGATAGGCTGTGACTTGGGGCATGGAACGCGAAGCACGAGGATATGGCGCTAAAAAGGAAAAGTAAATTCAGGTGGCGGCGCAAGCATCTGCTCGGCCTGCGCGAACTCAATGCCGAGGAGATCACCTATATTCTCGACACGGCTAAAGGCTTTGAGCAGATAAGCACTCGCTCGGTCAAGAAAGCCCCGCCTTTGCGAGGCAGGGTCGTGGTCAATTTGTTCTTTGAGGACAGTACGCGGACGCGAAACAGCTTTGCCCTGGCCGCAAACCGATTGAGCGCGGATGTCATAGAGTTTACCAAGAAAGCCAGCTCCGTCAGCAAAGGTGAGACACTTCTGGATACAGCCAAGAACATGGAAGCTATGGGAATTGATATTGTTGTGGTCAGACACAGCGCGGGCGGCGCGCCAAGATTTTTGAGCAGGAGCATCAATGCCTGTGTAGTCAATGCCGGTGACGGTTTCTGCGAGCATCCTACACAGGGGCTTTTGGATGCCTATACCATTCGCAAAATCAAGGGTACCCTTGAAGGTTTGAAAATAGCGATTGTCGGCGATATTGCACACTCTCGCGTTGCCCGCAGTGATATGTGGGCGATGACAAAACTCGGCGCCGAGGTGATGTTTGTCGGTCCGCCTACACTTATGCCGACACAGGCCGAGCGGTTGCCGGTCAGTGTCAGCTATTCGCTTGATGAGGTTATCGAGAAGGTTGATGTAATAAATATGCTCCGGATTCAGTTTGAGCGGCTCGGTGGAAATCCTTTCCCCTCGGTACGGGAATACTCGCATTATTTCGGTTTGACGGTAGAGCGTATGAAAAGGGCAAAACCGGATATTCTGGTTATGCACCCCGGACCGATTAACAGAGGCCTTGAGGTGGAAAGTGAAGTGGCCGACGGCAGCAACAGCGTTATCCTGGAGCAGGTTAAAAATGGTTTGGCTGTGAGAATGGCGGTCCTGTTCCTGGTCAATCAGGCAGCGGCCCAGCGAGATTAATTGTTTTTCTCTGAAATATGAATTCTGAACTTTTGATAAAAAACGGACGGGTGATAGACCCGGCAAACGGCGTTGACGAAAAGTGCGATGTGCTTATCATTAACGGCCTTGTCTCGGATATCGGCAAGATTGACAAGCGTGCTCAGACGGTTGTCGATGCCGCCGGCAAGATAGTTGCGCCGGGTTTGATTGATATCCACGTTCACTTCCGCGAGCCGGGTGATGAAGAGGAAGAGACGATAGCAAGCGGCTCGGCTGCTGCGGTAGCGGCCGGGTTTACTTCTGTGGTCTGTATGCCTAATACCAAGCCCCCCATCGAAAATGAAACCGACGTCGAGTACATCCACCGAAAGGGCAGGCAGACGAGGAAGACCCATGTTTATACGATGGGCGCAATCACCAGGCAGAGAGAGGGAGTTGAGCTTGCGGAGATGGGCTTTATGGCCGAGGCCGGCGCCATTGGCTTCACCGATGACGGCAGCGGCGTTCAGGACCCAGCGGTCATGCTGCGGGCACTGAAATATGCCGCGATGTTTGATGTGGTAATCGCCCAGCACTGCCAGGACAAGGGTTTTGCCGGCGATGGTGTGATGAATGCCGGCTATTATTCGACCATACTTGGTCTGCCGGGAATTGATAAATTGGCGGAGGAAGCAATGCTCTGGCGTGATATTCAGCTTGTCAAAAAAATCCGCCCCGGCCAAATCCGCTATCACACCCAGCATATATCAACAGCAGGCTCGGTCGAGCTGATAAGGGCCGCCAAGAAAGACTCGCTGCCGATTACCTGTGAGGTCACACCACATCATTTACTTTTAGCTGAAGACTGTTGTGCTGAGTATGACACAAATTACAAGGTTAACCCGCCATTGCGAACGAGCAAGGATATCGAAGCTCTTAAGCAAGCGGTTGCCGAAGGACTCGTTGACGCTCTGGCAACCGACCATGCCCCGCATTTACAAAGTGAAAAGGAGCTGGAATTTCTGACTGCGCCTTTCGGGATAGCTTGCCTGGAATGCGCTTTGGGTCTTTACGTCAAGGCCTTATTAGAGCCGGGTATTCTGGACTGGCCGGGACTCATCGAATTGATGACGGCAAAGCCGGCCGGGATAATCGGCGTCGACAAGGGCACTCTCGGCAAAGGCAGACAGGGCGATGTCACTATTATCGACCCGGATGTCGAGTACAAGGTTGATGTAAATAACTTCCGCTCTAAAAGCAGAAATTGCCCCTATCACGACTGGACATTAAAGGCTAAGGTCGAAAAAACAATCGTCGGCGGCGAAATAAGATTTTCTGCGGATGGCGTATAGATGCCACTCATTATTGACGGCAATAATTTGCTGCACTCAATTAAAAAAAGCGGCGAGGATTTTGGGTCGCTTAGTGCCGGCCGCCTGTGCAGAATTATAAGCAGGTATTTACGGCTGACCGGCGAGAAAGGCGAAATTGTTTTTGACGGAGCAGGGCCCCCGGACAAGAGCGAATTTGACAATATAAGTGATTTGGAAGTCTTTTTTTCTGGCCGGGCTACCGATGCCGACACCGTAATCGAGGATAAAATCAGGATAAGCACAGCGCCTAAGCGATTGACCGTAGTCAGTAGTGACCGGCGATTGCGCAGCGCTGCCCGCACAAGAAAAGCTGCGGCCGTAAAGGCCGACGCCTTCTGGGGTGATGTCCAAAAGCAGCTGAGCCGGAAAAAAAAGGCGAAAGAGCCGCCTGAAAAACGCCGGGGACTTACTGAAGGCGAAACCCAGAAATGGCTTGAGTTTTTTGGAATCGAGCGGTAAAATAACAATATAAGGCGCAGACTCGCTGATTATATCCGGGCGAATGCCTTAAAATCGGTGGAAGGGTTGAGGTAAAAGCAATGTGCGGTTCCAGCGAAACTAAAAACGCGCTTGTTAAAGGAATGGGGGGCTTGCGGTTTCAGCGAACAATCCCCAGGCGGATAAGGGCGGAATCCGCCAGTGTCAGTGCCGCAAGGCGTATTCGTCACGGCACTGCGTGGGCGTGGTGTATTGCTGCAGCCTTTATAATTGCCTGTTTGCTAAATACCGGCGTGGCTCACGTCGAGGCAGACGAACCCCTGAAGGTCCTTGTCCTTAATTCCTACCACCGCGGCTACGACTGGTCCGACCGCATTATGGATGCAGTCCGGACGGAGTTCGACAAGACTGGCCTTCATATCGACCTGTATTTCGAGTATATGGATGCCAGGCGTTACAGTTTCGAAGAGGCCTTCTCTTACTCGAAAGAACTTTGCAGTGCGAAGTACCACGATGTTCAGTTTGATGTGATTATCTGCTCGGACCTCGCTGCTTTCTATTTTTTTCTTGGCAATCGTGACCTTCTTTTTGCCGGGGCGCCTATGGTTTTCTGTGGTATCCAGCGGTTCGATGATTCTATGCTGCAGGACCACAAATCTGTGACGGGCGTTGTCGAGGCATACGACTATAAATCCACCATTGACGTTGCTCTTGAGTTCCACCCCTCAGTCGGGCAGATAGTCCTCATAAGTGAATATCCGTCAGCGTTCCTTGAGCCCTACAAGAAACAGCTTGAGAGTTACATGGCCCAGCTGAACAGGCAGGTCGAGATTGTTCATTTTTCACTTGCGGAGCTAACTATGACGGAGCTTCTTGAAAAAATCGCAGGGCTGGGCGGCGAATCTGTATTGCTGCTTATCAGCGCAATGAAGGACAGCACCGGAGAGACATTCAAAATAGAGCAAAGCATGGAAATGATTCAGCAGCATTGCTCTGTGCCGATATATGTAGTCGACTCCCGCTGGCTTGGGTTTGGCCCGGTGGGTGGCAAACTGGCTGATGGTGGTTACCAGGGGCAGGCAGCTGCCCTAATGGCGATACGAATCCTCAATGGTGAGGACCCCAATAACATCCCGGTCCTCACCGAGAGCCCCAACGCCTATATGTTTGACTACATCCAGCTCAAACGCTTCGGAATCCCCCTCTCCGACGTGCCTGAGGGAAGCATTATCGTTCATGAGCCGCAGTCGTTTTATTACCTGCACAGAAAGCAAGTTTGGGCTGTAGCAGGTCTTATCGGGGGGCTAACGCTGATAATTCTGCTGCTGTCCGTGAACATTCTCCGTCGCAAACGGGCGGAGGAGAAATTGCATAAGGCCGAAGCGAAATACCGCACTCTCGTGGAGCAAATACCAGCCATTACTTACATCGCTGCGCTTGACAGAGCCAGCAGCACGCTCTACGTCAGTCCCCAAATGGAAACGATTATCGGTTTTTCCCCCGAGGAGTATAAAGCAGACCCGGATATCTGGCGAAAGCAGCTCCACCCCGACGACCGCCAGCGTGTGTTAGCCGAAGTTCAACATACCCACGAGACAGGTGAACCTTTGTGCTGCGAATATCGCATGCTTGCCCGCGACGGACGTGTGGTATGGCTCCGCGACGAGGCGCTGGTAGTGACAAATGATAATAGCGAACCATTATTTCTTCAGGGCGTAATGGTGGATGTCACCGAACGCAGGAAAAGTGAGGACGAGTTAAAGGAATCTGAGGAAAGATTTCGAGCCATCTTTGATAATGCGACAGACGGGATACTTTTGGCGGACCCGGAAACCAAAAAATTCACCGCCTGTAACGAGACGATTTGTCAGATGCTGGGTTATGACCTGGATGAGCTCAAAAACCTGAGCATTAAGGATATCCATCCGGAAGAACACCTCGCCTATGTCATGGAACAGTTTGAGAAGCAGGCGAGAGGTGAAATCACGCTTGCCAAGGATATTCCGCTCAAAAGAAAAGACGGAAGTAGTTTTTACGCCGACGTTAACTCCGCTCCCGTAACACTGGGTGGCAAAACTTATCTGATGGGTCTGTTTAGGGACATAACCGAGCGCAGGCAGGCCGAAGCCGCCCTGCGTGAGTCACAGGAGCTCTTCGACGCCTTCATGGGCCAACTGCCGGCTACTGCTTTTATCAAGGACGAAAACAGCCGAGTCAAGTATGTTAACTCATTTATGGCAGCATACTTTGGCGCCGATAAGTGGATAGACCATACGGCACTGGATTATTACCCGCCGGAGGTCGCTAAGGGAGTTTTAGAACATGACAGAAGGGTTCTGGCCGAAGGGGCATCTTCCAGGGAGGAGTGGGTGCCGATAAAGAGCGGCGAAATCCGGTGTCTGAATACGTACAAGTTCCCTATAAAACAGCACGGCAAGCCGCCGTTGATTGGTGGGATGGCAATCGATATTACCGAACGCAAGAATGCACAGGAGGAAATTGAAGCTGAGAGGAAGAAATTGGCAGATATTATTGATGGTATGGTCGATGGAGTTACCATTATCGATATGAGTGGGAAGATTATTACCATTAATAAGTCAACAGTTCAACAACATGGATACACTGCGGAAGAGGTAATTGGAAAGACACCGGCGGAAATATTCGTAGACGAAAGGGATATCCCAAAATTTCACGACGCAATGAAACGCCTCATTGGCGGCGAAGAAATACGGGGTCACGAATATTTGGCTAAACGTAAGGATGGGACAACTTTCCCTGTGGGTGTTAACCTGTCTCCTTTAAACGATATTGGGGGCAAGACGGTAGCAATAATTGCTGTGCACAGAGACATAACCGACCGTAAGCGTGCGGAACAAACATTGCAACGGGCTCACGATGAGCTTGAAGTTCGAGTCAAGAGACGAACGGCCGAACTTGCAAAGGTTAACAAAAGGTTGCGCTCCCTCGCTTCGGAATTATCGCTTGCTGAGGAGCACACCAGAAGGCGAATGGCGACCGATATCCACGACCACGTCAGCCAGAAACTGGCCATCTCCAAAATGAAGTTGGAATCGTTGGCCGAATTGGTGCGCTCATCAAAAGTTGCCAAAGCCTTGCAGGAAATCAGCGATTTAGTCGCGCAGACAATCAAGAGCACACGGAGCTTAACGTTTGAGTTGAGCCCGCCGGTTCTGTATGAGCTGGGTTTTGAAGCTGCGTTGGAATGGCTCACCAAGCAGGCAAGGCAGCAGCACGGTTTGTCGACCGAGTTTACGGATGATGGCCAGGCAAAGTCGCTGGATGATGATGTTTGTATCTTGCTGTTTCAGGCCGTGCGGGAGCTGCTGGTGAATGTTGTAAAGCATTCGAAGGCCAAAAATGTTGCGGTTTCTACGCGCAGGTCAGGTAGTGAGGTACAGGTCAGCGTTGAAGATGACGGCGTTGGTTTCGATACGTCCGTGGCCTCTTCTGCGAATCACAGTACCAGCGGCTTTGGCCTGTTTAGCATACATGAACGACTGGGCCATATTGGCGGCCATCTTGACATCGCATCCAAGCCGGGACAGGGAACACGCATTAACCTGGTTGCACCAATAAACCATATAGGCAAAAAAAGCAAAAGGAGAACCAGATGAGTAACTTAAAAATCTTGCTGGCTGATGACCACAAGATTACCCGTGAGGGGCTTCGTTCGCTCCTTGACAAGCAACAGGATATGGACGTTGTCGCTGAAGCTAAAGACGGTCGGACAGCAGTACGCATGACGGGCGAGCTGCTGCCTGATGTGGTCATAATGGACGTTAGTATGCCCGATTTAAACGGTGTTCAGGCCACTAAGCAGATTGTTGGCCAATCCCCTGATGTTAAGATAATCGGCCTTTCTATGCATTCCGACAGCCTGTTTGTTACGGAGATGTTGAAAAGTGGTGCCTCAGGCTATTTACTCAAAGACTGCGCATTTGAGGAACTGGCCCAAGCCATCCGCACAGTCGTTGCCGGAAAAACCTACCTCAGTCCTTCGATATCCGGCGTCGTGGTCAATGACTACCTGCATCGTTTGGCGAAGGTTGACCTTGCCGAATCGGACGTCCTTACCGGCAGAGAGCTTGAGGTGCTGCAGCTTATAGCCGAGGGTAACTCAACTAAACAAACAGCTTTGAAGTTGCACATCAGTGTCAAGACCGTTGAGACCCATCGTCGGCAAATAATGAATAAGCTGGATATTTACACTATAGCTGAGCTTACCAAGTATGCTATCCGCAAAGGGCTAACATCCCTCGAAAAATAGCCTTTATAGAAGTAAAAGCGCATTTTTTGACGGTCCTTATAGCTTTTCCACCAAACAGTATCGAAATCAGGTATTTAGACCCCTAAAATCAGGAACATCCCGATAACACTTCTTTTATAGCAAGTCTTATAATAATAATATCGATTAATCGATAAATTGAGGATATGTCCTTTTTCCTGGCTTCTGGATGAGGGTGATGAATCTTCCAGGAAAAAAGGAGTATCAGATGAGTAGTACCTTGTGAGCATCTTTGGGTGTGGATGTTCTGGGGTCGTCTCTTTCTGGTACTCCTTTTTTGTTGTTTACCTGCCTTTTGGTTCGTCCGTTGCTCTTATTTTATTTTTTGAGTTCTCTTGCGGCTGGTGGTCCTGTGAATACGGAATTACCCCACCTAAGACCGGTACTATCGGGAATCAGGGCCAGGCTGGTTTGAGATCGCGGCCTTTGCAGTGAACCTAATAAGCCAGTGAAAGTATTTGTTGTAGTGTCCTTAACAATTAGGTGTGGCACTGCTCGCTTTTTGCCGCATTTTGTACGAGTGCAATTCTCAATTCTGATAAAATTTACGTTGCCTAATGCCGGAGAAAGTTGTATAAAAGCGTCTTGTAATGCACAGGACCTGTTACGGCGATGGGGGCCTGTGTCGGTGAGTTATTAGATGTTCTTATTTATAGAAACTGGAGAAGTTATGAATCGCAGGATGGTTACGATTGACGGTAATGCGGCAGTAGCCTATGTTGCCCACGCCACCAATGAAGTAATTGCAATATATCCAATCACTCCGAGCTCGGCAATGGGTGAGATAGCCGACGCTAAGACCGCCAAGGGCGAAACAAACGTCTGGGGGACCGTCCCTTCTGTTACGGAAATGCAGTCGGAAGGCGGGGCCGCGGGCGCTGTGCACGGCGCGTTGGCTACCGGCGCTTTGACGACGACTTTTACGGCCTCTCAGGGGCTTTTGCTTATGATTCCCAATATGTACAAAATCGCGGGTGAGCTCCTGCCGACGGTCTTCCACATATCGGCTCGTTCGTTGGCCTGCCAGGCACTTTCAATATTTGGCGACCACTCAGACGTGATGGCATGTCGTCAGACCGGCTTTGCTATGATTTGCTCATGCAACATCCAGGAGGTTATGGACTTTGCCCTTGTCGCCCAACAGGCAACAATCGCCTCGCGAGTCCCGTTTTTGCACTTCTTCGATGGTTTTAGGAGCAGCCATGAGGTTCAGAAGGTCGAGGAGCTGGCGTTCGATGATATACGTGCTGTGATTGATGATGAGCTTGTTGCGCAGCACAAAAGAAGGGCACTATCGCCCGACAGGCCAATGATTTCAGGTACCGCCCAGAACCCCGATGTCTACTTCCAGGGCCGGGAGACGGTCAACAAATACTATCTTGCCGCGCCGCAAATAGTACAGGAAACGATGGACAAATTCGCTAAGGTTTTCGGCCGCAGATACAATCTGTTTGATTACATCGGTGCCGACGATGCAGAAAAAATCATAGTTATGATGGGTTCAGGTGCGGATACCGCCCACGAGACTGTCGAATATTTGGCTTCCCAAGGCAAGAAAGTCGGGCTAATTAAGGTGCGCCTTTTCAGGCCATTTAGCGGCGAGCATTTCTTTGACGCATTGCCGAAGACTGTAAAGAAAATCGCTGTTTTGGACAGAACCAAAGAGCCCGGCTCTCTCGGTGAGCCTTTGTACCTGGATGTTCGAACGGCTATCGGCGAAGCAATGGCAGCAGGCAAAGCGCCTTTCACGGAATACCCCGTCATTGTTGGCGGTCGCTATGGACTCGGCTCAAAGGAATTTAACCCCGCGATGGTCAAGGCCGCTTTGGATAATCTCGACGCCGCTGAACCCAAGAACGGCTTTACAGTCGGCATCATCGACGATATAACGAATACCAGCCTTGATGTTGATGAATCTTTTGAAATTAGCAGCGAGGGACTTTTCTCCGGGATGTTCTGGGGGCTTGGCGCCGATGGTACGGTAGGTGCGAATAGAAACTCCATAAAAATCATCGGTGAGCTGACAGATAATTACGCACAGGGCTACTTCGTCTATGATTCAAGAAAAGCCGGAGCCGTTACCATATCGCATCTTCGATTCGGAAACAGGCTCATCCGCAGGCCTTATCTTGTTGCAAGAGCTGATTTTGTTGCCTGCCATAACCCCAGCTTTCTCGAAAAGTATGACATGCTTTCCACTGCTCGCGAGGGCGCAACGTTTCTTCTTACCAGTATGCACGGCCCTGATGAGGTCTGGGACACCTTGCCTCAGGAGGTACAAAAGCAAATAATCGACAAAAAACTCAAGTTCTATGTTATTGACGCGATTTCACTTGCCGCTGAACTCGGACTTGGCGCAAGAATCAATGTTATTATGCAGACGGCTTTCTTCAAAATCAGTAACATTATTCCCCTCGATTCCGCTGTAGAAGCCATCAAAGATGCCATCAAAAAAACCTATGGCAAAAAGGGCGAAAAAGTAGTCCGGATGAATAACGCCGCCGTCGATGACGCCCTTGAGCGGATTTACGAAGTCAAAGTCCCCGATAAGGTAACCAGCAAAACAAAGATGCGATCGCCGGTCCCGGAAGATGCCCCTGATTTTGTCCAGAACGTCACCGCGGAGATGATTGCACTGCGGGGCGACAAACTTCCTGTAAGCAAAATGCCCGTCGACGGCAAGTTCCCAACCGGCACGACCAAATACGAGAAACGAAACATTGCCGTCAACATACCTCAGTGGGAGCCTGGTATCTGTATTCAATGTGGGAGATGCTCTTTGGTGTGTCCCCACGCGACTATACGAATAAAAGCTTACGACCCCAGGTACCTCGAAAGTGCCCCGCCTACGTTCAAGAGCGCCGATGCCAAAGGCAAGGATTTTGTAGGTCTAAAGTTCACGGTTCAGGTTGCCCCCGAGGATTGCACCGGCTGTGGGGCTTGTGTTCTTACCTGCCCTGCTGAAGAGAAGGACCAGGACAAGAAGCCTACCGGAAGAAAGGCAATAAATATGGTGCCGCAGGAACCGATTCGCGGCACCGAGCGTGAAAACTATAAACACTTCCTGTCGATTCCCGATACCGACCCTGCACTGTTCAAAGCCGATACCGTAAAGGGCAGTCAGCTTATTGAGCCTCTGTTTGAGTATTCTGGTGCTTGTGCCGGTTGTGGCGAAACCGCCTACGTAAAACTCCTCAGCCAGCTTTTTGGCGACAGGGCTATGATTGGAAATGCAACGGGCTGTTCCTCCATCTACGGCGGCAATCTGCCGACAACACCATACACCAAAAGGGCGGACGGCAGGGGGCCTATCTGGAGTAATAGCTTGTTCGAAGACAATGCTGAGTTCGCGATGGGTATGCGTCTGACGGTTGATAAATTCAAAGAGCGCGCTCTGGATTTGCTCGGTAAGGTGGCAGAGAAAGGCTGTGTCGATGCCAAACTGGCCGGAGAAATCCGGACCGCTACTCTTGGCAACGACCCGGCGCAGGCTGCTATTGAAAAACAGCGAACTCGCGTGGACGAACTTAAAAAGCAATGTCAAAAGAGCAAATGTGCAGAGTGCGAGCAGCTATTGAGCGTCGCGGATTATCTGGTACGCAAGTCGGTTTGGGCACTTGGTGGTGATGGATGGGCGTACGATATTGGATATGGCGGGCTGGATCACGTTCTGGCGAGCGAGGCCGATGTCAACGTCCTCGTTTTGGATACCGAAGTCTATTCTAACACGGGCGGACAAATGTCTAAGTCCACACCAAGAGGGGCGGTGGCCAAGTTTGCTGCGGGCGGAAAGCCAATGCCCAAAAAAGACCTCGGGCTTCTGGCTATGACCTATGGAAGTATCTACGTGGCAAAGGTGGCGATGGGAGCGAATGCCAACCAAACAGTGAAGGCATTTGTTGAGGCTGAAGGATATGTCGGACCCTCGCTTATAATCGCATATGCACATTGTATCGCTCACGGTATTAATATGACAGCCGGATATGAGGAACAGAAAAAGGCCGTAGCCTGTGGCCATTGGCCTTTATACAGGTTTGACCCCAGACTCAAGGACCAGGGGGAAAATCCGTTGCAGCTTGATTCGAAAGCCCCTACGCTTGACTTCGAAGAATATGCCTACGGCGAAAATCGCTATCGTGTGTTGAGGCAGTCGAAACCGGAAGCGGCGGCGAAACTGCTTGAACTCGCCAGAAGTGATGCAGTACAAAGGTACGCTTTGATGGAAAAACTGGCGGCGTTGGACCTGGAAAGCAGGCCCCAAGATTAGCTCTTCTGGAATTGGCTTGCACTCGTGGCGAAAATAAGCCGACAGACTGGCAGATGCAGTTAGCAGAAAACTACCTTAATAGTTGTGCAGGAGAGCAAAAATGATTAGTCAGTTCACACAAAGGATACTTTGGTCAACTCTTGCGTTGGCCCTGGTTCTCGCAGGATGTCAGCGCAAATACGAGGAAGATGTTTTGGCCTACCCCCCGGATGTAAATGCGATTATTGTTACGAGTGATTATGCCCCTCGGACGATCGGGGCTACCGGTGGCTATCAGGCATGGATAGATACAATAAAGCTTGAACGTGATTGCGTGGTTACTTACTACAAACCGGATGGCAGTTTTTACCTTACCGAGCAGCATCATGAAATTTACCCTTGGTCAAACGCCATTCGAATTTCGGCACAGGAGCCACAGGGTGAGTTTGTTTGGCAATTATCAGCCGACGGCTTTAAAATATTGCAGGCAGGTACGTCTTGGGTACTTAGGCCGGAATACGAGATGCAGGATGTGCTTCGCGCGGTACTGGATATGACAACGGCGCCGGTGCGGCTTTTAGATTCCACCGGGCTTGTCAAAGGACCTGAGCCAGTCAAAGTGCAGGGGCTGTGGCATCATCCGATTGAAAGGGCTGGCGGTGGCGAGCCGCGTTTGCCAAAAGCGGTTTTCTACCAAAACATCGAAAGTGGATTGGTGGATATGATTTGGTTTGCTGGTGTTGCTGAACGGAAGTTTTTAGCTGTTCGCGGCTATGACTATAGCAAAGCCCGAGACCAACAGGTCTTGGTTCCTGGTAAGATAGAGATATTTGAAGCTGATGCCAAGGGTGTTTTGCAGCAGCGACTGGTTAAAATCGATTTCAAGTAGACGCGTCATTCTGAGGGGCTTGGGCATTCGGCCGTCTCTTCTTGGAAGAATCACGGACAGTTGCAGTATCCTGAGCTTTTATCGGTGTCTATAAATTTTTTCCTGCTGAAATTATCTTTTTACTTGTGCTGCTATTGCGGTAATTATCGGGCTCAAATAGACAAGCACGGACGGTGAACAAACCGTCCATTTATAGAGTATAACTATTCGATGGACTGTTTTGCGCAAGACGAGGAGCGGTCCGGCAGAACTAATTAGCATGACCCTGCGTTTCGTAAGTGCTTTGTGAAGCTATATTTATAGCAGAAACTCGTGTTTCCGGTGCCGCTTTCTTTTTGTTATCTGGGAGCGATTATAGGACGTTGGCGTTTTCCATTGGTGCCAAAAGGGGCATTTAAATTCTTTGTAATGTTGGCTTTACGGCAGTTAAAAAAGTTAAGCGAAGGAGGTGTTAAACCGATAAATCTCATCGAGTACGAGGACGGTTTGAGAGCTTGAAGCTTCGAGGGGTAAAAACCCGGAGTTTATTGGGAATTTCAGGGATATGAAACGTATACGGACTGTAGCAATCATATGTCTTTGGCTGGTTTTTGCAACTTTTTGCCTGACAGGTTGTGGTAATAAGTTTTTTGACCCGGCACAGGTAGGCAGGTTTCGTCCTGTTCCGGCGGTTAATGTGATACTGGATTCATTGGGTGTGGCGGATGAAGAGCCGTCGGCTTGGGAGGTAGCAGAAGACCCACGGCCGATAGACGCCATAGCCTACGAAACCGATTATGTGTTTAGCTCAGGTGATATCGTCAGGATATCCATCTTCGAACTCCTTCAGGACCAGCAGGCATTTATAAATGATTTTGTTGTTACCGAGACCGGTAAGATATCCATACCTGAGGTTGGAGTGGTTGAGGCGGCAGGGTTGACTGAATCGCAACTTGAAGACGAAATTGCACAAATCCTTTCACCGAGCATACTGAAAGATCCGTCGGTTACCGTGACTTTGCTAAGGTCGGAGAAACGTACGTTTTCGATATCCGGTGAGGGTGTACCACGTCCGGGTAGATACGAGATTCCACGCTACGATTTTAGGTTGCTCGACGCGGTTGCGACGGGCGGTGGCATAAGCCAGTTCAATATAAGCTATGTTTATGTCTCGCGCCCTGTTACGGGCAAAGAAGTGGTTGCCGAACCCAGTGAAGCGGAAATTCCTGAGCGGCGCGAGCCGCACGAATTTATCACGCCTGAGGAGGAAATGCTTGAGATAATAGCCCCGCACGCAGGGCGGCAGTGGCCTGAGAATAGTCTTGTTATAGCTTCCACTGAGATGATAACGAGCATAGAACTTGCCGAGGCAGCTTTGCCGGAATGTTTTGGGACGCTCGATGGTAGGCAGGGGAGAATGGACACTGGAGACATAGAAGACCTACTGGAATCATCGGCCGGGCCTGCTGGTCGTGAAACGATAGACGAGCCAATAGACCAACACCGGACAGGCCGGATTGAGTGGATTTTTCAGGACGGCAAATGGGTGCCGATTCAAGTCGGTCGGCCAACGCCGATGGAAACGCCGCTTAAAGCTATGCCGGAGAAAGTGGGCAAACCACTCGAGGAGAGGGTGCCAGCAGATTTCGACTGGGACCAGGTGGCACCGGGGGCTGCCCAGACGCGGGTTATGAAAATCCCCGCTGATAAACTGGCTGCAGGTGACCCTCGGTATAATATCGTGATAAGGCCGGGCGACAGTATCCAGGTGCCTGTTGATATTATCGGTGAATTCTGTATTATGGGTAATGTCAATGCTCAAGGATTTGTTGATCTTACGGGCCGGCCCATGACCTTGAAAATGGCTATAGCTGCGGCCGGTGGCTTAGGGCCCTTAGCTTGGCCAAAACACTGTGAAGTTATAAGGAGAATCGGTAAGGACAGAGAAGAAATCGTAATGGTGGATTTGGATAAAATTGCCCGGGCTGAGCAACCCGACTTCTTTATCAAACCGAATGATCTGATTAACGTCGGCACACATTCCACTTCCAGGTGGCGTGCCGTTTTACGCAATGCCTTCAGGGCCACTTACGGGTTCGGTTTCGTTTATGACCGTAATTTTGCGGATAGAGATTTCGGAACCCGCAGACCTATACCTGACTGGTTTTAACAGAATCGTTTAGTTATGGCAGACAATATTGTTTCCTCTGTTGCAAAAACACAAGCAGACCAAGACCCCGTTTGTGAACATTCCAAACTGGGACCTAGCCACTCCCGCAACAAATCATCTCAGGGAACCCCGGGCTCGGGTGCTGGACCCTCCTTTTGCAAGCACCAGCAAAATCCAAATATGGTTCGTGCAAGCTGGATTGAACTTGGAGTTCATAACTACGTCAAGATGCTGATAATTGGCGGCTTGTTTATCTATCTTTTTCGCAACGACATTCAACCGATTGTCTACAGGTGGCGTACTGACAGCAGTTGGTCGCACGGTTTTTTAATCCCGCTTTTTAGTTTATATTTCATCAACCAGGCAAAGAACAAAATCTTGAACCTTCAAACAAAGCCGAATTACCTGGGTTCGTTTTTTCTGATTTGTGGGATTATGTTTTATATTCTTAACATAGTCAGCCCCGCCGGATATGCATATTTTCGCCCAATGTCCATAATAGCGGCACTTGGCGCGGTTGTGTTGTTTTTGGGCGGCTGGGCTTTGATTAAATATACCTGGCTTCCCATTGCGTTCTTGGTCTTTGCCGTACCATTGCCGAATAGATATTACGTTAGTCTGACTATGCCGATGCGACAGCTGGCGACTAAGGTGGCAGCTGCTTTGTTGAATTTGGTTAGCCAGATGGAAGCCACTGCCAGTGGCGTGGTGATAGATATCATTTATAGGGGCCAGCGGTTGGAACCTCCGCTTAATGTCGCTGAAGCCTGTAGCGGAATGCGGTTGCTCATGGCCTTCCTGGCCTTGGGTGTTGCTATGGCGTATCTGCACTATAGGCCTGTATGGCAGAGGCTGGTTTTGTTGGCCAGTACAATACCGATAGCCGTGTTTTGTAATATCATACGGGTTACAGTTACCGGATTTATTTATATTCTGATACATCCAAAGTACGCTCAGGGGATTTATCATGATATTCTCGGGATGGCAATGTTGCCGTTGGCGTTTGGCTTGTATGGTTTTCTTGCGTGGTTTATGGCCAGCTTGTTTGTTGAAGAGACAAAGGTTGCTGAGGATATTGTTGTTCGTCGGCAGCGTCGGAAAGATTAGAGCATGACAGATAAAGCGAAATATGAAATGACAGAGGGATCGCAAACACAGCAAAAGACGTACACCAATCCGACGGCAAAGAACGATATGCGAGTCTATCTGCAGCCGGCCTTTTTGATATGTGTGGCCATACTTGCAATAGCGGGAAGTGGTATGTCCATCGCAGTAAAAAGTTTTGGGGTATACTTGAAGAAAGAACCGTTACCGTTGAGAAAATCCCTGGACCTCTTGGACGAAAAAGCCTTGGCTTTTTACAAAGTAGTGTCGAAAGAGGAGATCCCCTATGAAGAGGTTGTTAAAGGCCTGGGTACGGAACACTATATTCAGTGGATTCTGGAAGACACCAATGCAGGCACCGACAGCAGGACCCGCTATTGTTCCTTATTCATTACCTATTACGAACTTCCCGACGTTGTCCTGCACGTACCGGAAGAATGTTATATGGGTAGCGGCTATCAAAGATTGACATCCGAGACTCTGACCTTCAATTGTCAATCCGTGGTTGACAATCGTAAATTCTCTGTCCCGTCCAGGTACCTAGTCTTTGCTGACACAGGTTCAAATCACTGGCGCGGTGAGACAAAATTTCCGGTTTTGTACCTTTTTAACGTCAATGGTCATTATTCCGACAGTAGAGAGAATACCCGATTGATTCTAAATAAAAATATTTTCGGAAAGTACTCTTATTTTTGCAAGGTTGAGTGGAACTTTTTTAATACGAGGCTTACTGCAGCAGGACAACTGGGCGGTGTAAAGTTTTATCCGAGCAGAGAGCAGGCAGTGGCAGCGAGCCAAAAGCTCTTGAGTGTAATCTTGCCTATTTTGGAGCAGGAACATTGGCCAATTATGCAAGAGCTCAGAACATCGGGTGGCCAATAACCTTGGTGCGCGGTCAAAGTCTAACCTCGTCCGTTTTAAAAAGTTAAAAGTGGTCTTTTTTTTCAAACAGTAGTGAGTAATGATTGCTCATGCGCGATTTGCATCGCACGAATTGCAAGATACAATGTACGATTTAGTAAAGGAACCTGAAAAAGAAGTCTCTGTATTTGGCAGCTTTGGCGAAAGGAAGGAAAAAGCTTATGGCGAGAAAGAGATTGAATAAAAAGGTGGCGCTCATTGGCTCGGCGGTCTTTGTATTTCTGTCGCTGGCCGCTATCGGGATAGTTCTGCATTTGAGCCAGGACCCTGAAGAGTTTATCAAAGATGCCGATGCGGCGATAAAAGCCGCACGTCAGGCGAGGGATGAAGACGTAAAGAAAGAAAAGTACGAAGTGGCCAAGCGTAATTATAGTAAGGCACGTTCGCTGGCAAAAACGGATCCGCTCAGGATACAGATGCTTTTCAGACTTGCCCACTTGTATATCGAAACCGACCGATGGCGTGATGCTCTTGGCTGCTGGAATGGAATAATTAGAATAGACCCGGACAATGTGAAAGCCCGATACCCCCGGTTGAAATATTTCTACATACTGGCTGATACTGGTGCGCGTCAGCTTTGGCAGGAGGTGGAGTCGCAGGCATCGGAGTTGATAGAAGTGGCAGGGAATGCAGACCTGCTCGCTGAAGATACGGCTCAATGGGAATCTTTTGAAGTGCGAGAAGAAAAAAGAGGGGGGGAGTGGTTGGGGCCGTACCTGTATCTGGTTAGGGGTAGAGCCATACTTGAAATGACAAAACTGGGGGCAGTAACTGACAGGGACGAATCTCTTGGGCGCGCAATGGATGATTTGGAAAAGGTTCGAGAACTTGAACCAGGTAATGTCGATGCCTACTGGCATTTAGCGCAGGCAGTCGTCACAAAGGGCCAGTTCCTCGCTTCAAGAGGCAATCTTGAAGAAAGAGATAAAACAAGAGAGCAGGCTAAAGAACTTTTAGAGCAGGCAGTCGAGGCTGCAGGGGACGATGTGAGAGCACACATCAATCTTTTGACCATCAAGCGGGAGATTATACTTGCTAAAGGTGGCAGAGAACAAATTCAGTCGCTCGAACCTGAATACTTGTCGCTTGCGGAGAAGTTTGATTCGAGTGCGCGGGCTCATTTGGAATTAGCTGGATTCTATCAAACGCTGGGCCTGAAAAACCTTGATAAGGCCATAAAGGTGGTTGAAAAAGCAATAGAATTGGACAAGGAAAACATGGCTTGCGCAATAGAAGCAGCCAATTTGTATTATCGCAGGTTTTCTGTTTATGGGGAGATCCCGAGCCTTTATAGAGCGATAGAAGTGGCTAAGAATGCACTTACATTGCCGGATGCGAAAGAGGAAAGCGGCCCACGAC
The DNA here is from genome assembly GCA_964513655.1 of uncultured Pirellulales bacterium. Lineage (GTDB taxonomy): Bacteria > Planctomycetota > Phycisphaerae > Sedimentisphaerales > Anaerobacaceae. The sequence continues at coordinate 84,650 of CAZENQ010000002.1, forward strand.
GGGTGGCAAATAGAATGAATAGGATCTTATTGAACGTCTTTCTTGCAAATTGCTATGTTGAGCAGATGCTTGAGCCTTGTGAGGTAAGGACCGAGGCACAAACCAAAGAATGGCTGACAAACGCCGAGCAAGCCGTGCACGAAATTGAACAAATTCTGGGCAGTGGTGAGGACCCGCAGGTTATTAAGTGGCAGGGAATGCTTGAGCTTGCAAAAGGGAATAAAAACATCGCTATCAGGAAGCTGTATGCAGTTTATGAGCAGTTTAAGGCCTCCGGGATAGAAGATGCGCAGCCTTCTCTTGTGCAGTATTCCTATTCGCGGCTGTCTCGTGTTCTTGCGAAGATTTTCGAGAATACTTCTGAGATTGGCGCGGTAAGGGAATTCTTGGCCAGTGCTCTCAAGACAGGTATTTCCCAGAATAAGCCCGAAGCTCTTTTGGATTATGCGGATGTTTTGTTAACACTGAGAGACACTAACGGGGCTTTGAGTGCTGTAAACTTTTTTGAGAACGAATACTGGACCAACGAAAGGAGCCAGGCACTTCGCACCAAGATTTACATTAGGGCAAGTCAGTTTGACGAGGCTGAGGAAAGATTGGCGCATGTCCGCCACGACGATCCAAATACAATTAAACTTAAGCTGGCGCTGGTGAATGGCAAAATCGCGCAGGTTCAGAGAGCTATAACGCGAAAGCAAAGGGCAGAAAGGCTTGGCCCGGCTTTCCAGGAGGTGATGGGTTTAGAACAGGAGGGTCTTGAGTCGCGGATTACTGAGTTGAAAAGCTACAAGGATGCTTACGCTGAGTTGGTGGGAAAACTATTATCAATAGAGCCTAATTCCGTTGAAGAAGCAGACGTTGTTGTTGTTTGTAACAATTATATGCCGGAAGGGAAGATCGAACAGGCCAAGGAAATAGTCAGTCGATTCTTGGAATCTTTTCCCACAAACACAAGAGTTCTGTTTTACAAGCAACTGCTTTCCGAGCCTGAGCCCGGAAAAATTTCGGAACAAAGGCATAAGGAAATACAGGAACAAGTCTTATCAGATATTGCTGACCCGGTAGAAAAGTCTTTGAAGCTTGGTGTGTTTTATCTGGGAAATAATGAGCCGAACAGAGCAGCTGAAGAGTTCAGGAAAGTCCTTAAAATGGAAACCTTGCAAGAAGGTGGTGTTGAGACGCTGACTCTGGGCCAGGCCGAGGAGATTACGGATTCAGACCGTCTCGCCGCAGACTATCTTCTCGGGATAGCTCTTGCTGGCAGCGACTGGGAACTCGCCGGAAAGGTTGTGGATGTTGCACGGAGCAGAAATATTGATGAATGCGAGGGCAACTTTTTTGCAGCTCGCCTTGCTGTGGCTAAGGAGGACTATAAAGATGCGTTAGCCAGGGTAGAGGAATGTTTGAGGCAAAGGCCTGTCTTCTCCAATGCCCTTATGCTCAGAAGCAATATCAATTCTGCACTTGGAAATGAACTTGCGTCTATTGGGGACGCCCAGGAAGCGGCTTCTTTGAATCCTCTCAACGGTACTATTGCAAAAGGACTGGCACTTGAGCTGTATCGGCGTAATCAAAAGCTTGGCGAGAACGTATTGTCTGACCAGCTAATTGAAACCCGAGCTGCCTTGGACAGGGCAATGGCGCTGAACCGGGATGATTTGGAGTTACGTAGCTTCTATGCTGAATATATAGCTCCGACACAGCGGATGAGAGCATTGGCGATTCGGCAGGATCTGCAAAGAACCGCTCCGAGTATGGAAAACGCCATACTGGCGGGCAGACTGGCAACAAGAATGGCTCTCCAGGCAACAAATGCCGAACGCAAACAGGTATTGTTTGATATGGCGGCCGCGTCTTTTGAACAGGCAAGGGCAATAGACCCTTCCGATAAAACAATGCTTGGTTACTATTCAGAATACTATCGTGTTAGAGGTGAGGATGAAAAAGCCGAGCAATTGCTTGTTGAGGCCCAGGACCGAAGTTTGCTCTGGCAACATCATTTTAGGAGCGGTCGCTTGGAGGATGCCAAAGACGTTTTAGAGCAGATGTATCAGGCCGATACGGATGACGCCGGTGTGGTCCGGGGCCTTCTGCTTGTCGCAGAGAAAACTGCCGATAAGCAAACTGCGAAAAAATATTCTGAGGAACTTTTGTCGCTTCAAAACAATGTAGAAAACCATCTTCTTCAAGTTCAGACCTTCCTCAAAATTGGTCTTATCAAAGAAGCTGAATACCAACTCCAAAGCCTTAAAGAAAGATATCCTGATGAGACTAGAGCACTGTTGCTTGAGGCGTGGTTGGCAATGAAACAGGGGCAGCTGAAAAAGGCGCTGCAATTGACGAATCTGAATCTTGAGACTAACCAGGATGACCCTGTGGCATGGCGGTTAAGGGGCGAAATAAATCTTTTAAGGGCGGATTATGGCCAGGCAATTATCGACCTTAAAAGAAGCAAGTCAATATCAACTGAGCCCGTCACCCGAATTGCTCTGGCAAAGGCCTATCGGCGGGCAGGCCGATATGAGGATGCTATAACGGAGCTTAAAAGCACAATTGAACATCCACAGGCTCCTACAGAAGCCATGCAATTGCTTGAGGAAGTCCTGTTACAGCGCGGCAGAAAGGAGGACTTGAGAAGATTTTATGATGGTGTCATGAAAGGTCCGGCCGGTAGTGTGTTCTGGTGTAATCGGGCGGCTGCATTTGCGATAGCAGAAGGGGATTTTGATAATGCGGTACGTCTGTATCAACTTGCTTGGCAAAGAAGTACAGAAAGTGGCGGTGGTGACATGGCCGCGCTGGATGGGTATTTGCAGGCACTCGTGCTGAGTGGAAAGCTGGATAAGGTCTTTGAAGAGGCTGGCAAATATGTTGATGGCGATTTTGCTCACGTAGCTTTTTTCAGGATGGCTGAGGCAAAGTCAAAGCTCGGCGATAGAGTAACAGCAGTGGAATATTGCCGCAAGGCGGTTGATAAGGCGGGGACAAACGAGCTTCTTGTGTCCGATATTGTTCGGAAAATGCACTTGCTCCTTGGAGCCCAGGAGGCGTTGGCATACTGCAAAGAAAAACTACAGGCCAACCCTGACTCACTTGCTGCCAATTTAGCCATGTTTAATTTGACGAATCTTAACGGTGAGTACAATAAGGCTGTAGGCTATATTGACGAATGCCTGCGGATAATTGAGCCCGATAGCCCTCGCAGGGTTGGTTATACTGTCAAAAAGGTAGAAACCTTGACTTTGGCTTATGCCAAAACTTCCGATAAAAGTTATCTTGACAGGGCTGTTGCTGCCCACGAAAGTTTGTTGGCTGAAATGCCGAATAATGCAAATGTCTTGAATAATTTGGCTTATCTACTGGCCGAGAATAACGAAAGGTTGGCCGAGGCGCTTGAGTATTCTAGACGAGCTCATGATGCGAGGCCCAATGCCCCTGGCTTTTTGGATACTTATTCGTATGTCTTATATAAAAACGGTAGATACGCCGACGCAGCCGAATTTTTGCAGGCTGCTCTGCAACAGTACGAACAGAACAGAATCTCTACGCCGCCGGAGGTATTTGAGCACTTGGGTATGATAAAAGAGGCGCTTGGGGCGCCAGTTGAGGCCCTTGATGCTTATGAACAAGCGTTGGAAAAAGGAGCGGACGAATTGCCGCCGGCAGTGATTGAGCGGATAAAATCGGCTATCGAGCGCCTCCCGGGACAAAACGAGAATGCTCAATAGCGTAGTAACTAAGCATTGTACCCTGTAGGTTTAATTGGAAGTTGAGATGGTAGAAGAAAGGCAAAGGTCTGTGAACAGAATACAAGGGCCAACTGGCATCAGACCGTTGGCGGCTGCCGCGCCGCTGACTCCGAAGGAGGTCTTTGGAATATTGCGCCGGCATGTCTTGATGATAATCTCCCTGACCATATTTGGCCTTGTGAGTGGCGGTGGGGCGTGGTATCTCTTAATGAGATACGCCCCAAAATATACCGCCCGGACATTTATCAGAGTCCTGCCCCCCATAGAAAAAGACCCTATGACCATAACTTCTGCCCAGGTGCAAAAGGATATTCAATATGGTTACCGTGTGTCGATGGCGAACCTTATAACGCGGCAGAGTACTCTGCAGAGATTGATTGACAGGGACAGAATTCAGCAGACCGAGTGGTTCGAAGGTTTCGGTAAGATTAGGGATAAACGTATTCAGAAAGCCTTTAGGGAGTTGAGGAAAAAATTTGGTGCCAGTGCCCAGAGAGATGGCGAGTTCATTGTACTATCGATGACTTGTAATGACAGGACGGAATCTGCACTGATCGTAAACGAAATGGTGGATTTGTTTCTTACTTCGCAGGGCGCCACAAAGAAAGAGGAGATAGCTGGGAAATTGGCCGGGCTCATTGACCAGCAGAATAGTGTACAGAGAGACCTGGATTTGGCCGAGGCAGCACTGGCCGACGTGCGTGCGGCAACCGGTTTGACCGACCTTGAAAGACCTGCAACGCGTCAATTCCGGCACACAATCGAGTTAAGATTGGATGACCTGGAACTTGAGCAAAACACAATGACGCTGACAATAAAACAGGTTGAAGCCGATATAAAGAATCTCGAGGAACTGGCAACAGGGCCCATTAATGAGCAGATTGAACATCAGATAGAGACTGACCCCGTTATGGTTGTTCTTGCACAGCAGCTTGCCTTTCAGGAGTCGGAACTGGCCGGCAGACTTACGAAGTTCGGTGAAAATCACAGAGTAGTGCGTCAAACACAAGAATTCATTAAAGAAATCAGAGAAAATAGAGCGTTAAGAAAAGCTGAAATTGCAGAGCAGACCCGACAGTCAAATCTTAAAGATGCGCAAAACAGCTTGGTCGTGTTGCAGGAAAGGTATATAGAACTCGAGAAGTTGCGGCAGGAGATGGATGCAAAAAAAAGAGACCTGGATTTGGCTCGCGTGCAATATGAGCAGCGCGTGACCATAAGAGACGAGCGAAAACAGATGCTTGATGAAGTCAAGGCGCAGATAGAAAAATTGAAGATAATGCATGATGACCCCGAAACTCGTAAGGTACAGTTTGTTGGATATGCTCCTGAACCGCTGGAGGTAAGTTCTCCGAGATGGGAGTTTTATTTCCCCGGCGGAACAATATTGGGCCTCTTATCCGGCGTAGGGCTTGCATTTCTTATCGAGCTGCTCAATGACCTCGTGCGCACACCGAGGGACGTGGCCAGATTCCTCCACATTCCGCTTTTAGGTGTCATTCCTGATGCGGCCGAGGATGCACAGGTGAGAAACATTGACCACTGCCTGATTGTTCGCAAGGCTCCGTATTCCATTATAAGTGAATCCTACAGACGCCTTCGGACTAATCTGAAACTATCAGGCCCCGGGGAATCTCTCAAGGCTTTACTTGTTACCAGCGGCGCGGCGGGGGACGGCAAAACCTCTGTCGCGGTGAATCTTGCTACCACTTTTGTTGCAGAGAATAAAAATGTACTCTTTATAGATGCCAATTTCTGGCGCCCGAGGTCGCACGCTATCTTCCCACCGCCGCTGGCCGAGCAGGAGGCCGACGAGGAGACCCAATACGGTCTGAGTACGCTGCTTGCTGGGCTCTGTGGTTACCAGGAAATTATAAGGCCCTCTGGCATTGAAGGCTTTGATGTAATCGATTCAGGACCGTTGCCTCCTAATCCGGCGGAATTGCTCGGCGGCGCTCAAATGAAACAGTTGGTTAAACATCAACGAGAAAGCTACGATTATGTTATAATTGATGGCCCGCCTGTTTTACTCGTAAGTGCTACCAAAATTCTCGCCAAGCTTGTTGATGGTACTGCTCTGGTTTTCAACGCCAGCGCAACGCGCAGAGGCGCCGCCCTCAGGACTATTCGCGAACTCAGAGACGTGAACGCCGAAATAATCGGATGTGTGGTCTTCGCCGTAAAGGCTATGAAAGGCGGCTATTTCACCGAACAGTTCAGGTCATATCAGGAGTACCAGAAACTGCAGCTTGCTCATTCAATTTAGCTAAGTACAAAGCATAATTATTACTGCATGACAAATCTGTTTGTAAAGGACTTCTTCTAATGGATAGATTCTTGGTCACCGGCGGAGCCGGTTTTATTGGTTCAAATATCTGCAGAAAACTCGTCTCGCAGAACTGCTTCGTACGCGTAATTGACAACCTGCTGACAGGCAAAAAAGCTAATCTCGCCACTGTCTTGGACAAAATCGAATTTATAGAAGCTGACATGGGCGACGAAAAAATCGCTCGCAGTGCCATGAAGGGTATCGATGTCGTTTTGCACCAAGGTGCCTTACCCTCGGTTCCGCGCAGCGTTGACGATCCAGCCGCTACACACAGACATTGTGTCGATGCCACCTTCACTCTTCTTTTGGCTGCCCGTGATGCTGGCATAAAACGTTTCGTATATGCATCGAGTTCTTCAGCCTACGGTGATACCCCTACCTTGCCGAAGGTCGAGACAATGAAGCCTGACCCACTTTCACCTTACGCTGTTGGCAAACTCGTCGGCGAGTATTATTGCTCCGTTTTTTATAAGGTCTTTGGCCTTGAGACTGTTTCACTACGCTATTTCAACGTCTTCGGCCCACACCAGGACCCCACCAGCCAATACGCCGCCGCCATACCTGCCTTTGTCACCGCCATACTAAAGGACAAACCTCCCACCGTCTTTGGGGATGGACTCCAGAGCCGCGATTTCACCTATGTCGAAAATGTTGTCGAGGCCAACCTCCTTGCTGCCGGTGCCGAACACACCGCCGGCCAGGTCCTGAATATAGCCTGTAGCCAGGCCGTGACCGTCAATGAGACGATTGATATAATTGACGAGCTTCTTGGCAAAAGTATAAAGCCCATCTACGCCGACCCCCGCCCCGGTGACATAAAGCATTCTCTTGCCGATATCACCCTCGCCCAAAAAACGCTCGGCTATGAACCTGCTGTCACGTTCAAAAAAGGCCTCCAACTCTCTATAGACTGGTATCGTGACAATCTGCTGTGACCAGTCCTATTACATCTCGCAAACGACCGGTTACAGACTTGTCATTACAACTCGAGCTAAGATTCCCAAACTCGCCTGTAACTCTCTGTTTGTTACCTTGAATTTACGTAGTATCAGTTTATAATGCTTCTGTATTCGCTCTCTGGAACTCTGCGAAATGATAAAGGAACTTGTAAAACCTCTTGTGACTCGTGGTTTCACCTGCCTCGAGTACGCTATAGTTGTCTCTCTGACCGCATCTCTCGCTTTTGTCCTTGGACAGGGCTTGAACGCCATCAGTCCCAAGATATATGATTATTCCGCCGAACAGGATTTTGTTGAAACCCTGATGCGAGATTCTAAAGCCGGCGAAATAACGTACCCCGAAACCCAGGAAGAGTTGCAGATTTATCGCGATGACCAGCTACGCTACAGACTCGAAACTTGGCGCATCCGCCTTACATTTGCCGTTTCATTTGCCATCTGCGCCGTCGTGGTTGCCCTCTTATTCAGAAAGTACCGACTGCTTCGATTCAGAGAACGCTTCAAGAATTACTACTTCCTCGACAAATCTTGACCATCCACTGCGGTTCACTTGATTATCTTGGCTTTGGAATTGTCCCCCCACGGCGCCAATGCGCCTATGCATAGAGCGCTGGCGTTATGTCGTCTGACGCACTTTATTATTCAATTGCTCTGAAAAATCTCGGCGGCGAAGGGGAGAGCAGAATTCTATGGAGCTTTCGCTTTTCGTTGCCTTGTGGTTGGTTGTAAAACCCTGAATCACCCACACAAAAGTTCCGCCAATGACCACACACACCACCGCGATCGAACCCCACACAACGCCGATTGCGCAAAGAACCACTAACGGTATTATCCACAGTAAATCATACCATGTTTCTACCGAGAGGGCCAAATCGGTGAACTCTGAGTGAAAATGCCAGACTGCGAAACTTGCCGGAATGCATAAAATCCAGAGAAGGGCGAAAACCAATTTCTTATACCGGCCGCAGTATTTTGTGATGTTGTTGCTTATAAAAGTTATGGTCCCGAAGATTGCCCATGGCACCACAAAACTCACACCTCCCCACCGTAAATCATACGGCTTTACCAAAAGCATGCTCACACCAAAAGCAATTATCGATGTGATACACGCGAGCCGTTTGAAGCCTTCTTGTAAATTCATCTTTCCAAACATTGCAGTACCTCCAGTTTGAATCTCTACCGCATACCACTTAAAATCGTCATTTTAGTCAAGCCGCATTAGCTCTTGCGCGCTGGTTTCATGTAACTTTCCCCCTTAAAGCCCAATTTCTCTGCTTCAGCCTGTTTTTTCGGACTTTTCCTCACCCTTGTTCGGCATTCGTCACTATTACCTCAGTATCTCAGTTAAATTTCTCGTTGCGTTTTTTAGCTGGAGGCAGTATTTTATTGCCTGGAAAAATGGTGAGCTAACTGTTTATCTAAAGTGGGCAGGGCGGTTTTATGAAATGTTTCAAGTGCCGGCAGGACATTCCCGACAACTCCAGGTTTTGCTCGCAGTGTGGAGCCACTCAGGACGATGATCTCGAGGCTTTGCGCCAGGGTTGCATCGACGATGCAGTTGAGTGTGAACGTGCCATCGCCGAAGGCCACGGTGCCAGGCCGTACATACGCAAAAATTTTGACAAACGCCTGCCGGAATGGCAGCGGGCCGCTGAGCTTGATGTTCGCGAAGCCCAATGGTTGCTCGCACGCTGTTTCGAGGAAGGTTTTGGCGTAGAAAGAAATGAGGTTCACGCTATCAGTTGGCACATAAAGGCGGCTGAGCAGGGCTATCCCTTGGCGCAAAATCATCTCGGCTCCTGCTATCTAAACGGCAATGGTGTCCCGAAGGACCAGGCCGAAGCCGTCCAGTGGTACCTTAAGGCCGCTGAGCAGGGATATGCTATGGCCCAGTCTAATCTTGCCTGGTGCTTCGACACTGGCACCGGTGTTGACGTCGATGAGACGGAAGCAGTCAAATGGCATCGCAAGGCGGCCCAACAGGGCGATGACACCGGACAGTTTAATCTTGCCGTCCACTATGAATGGGGTAGCGGCGTGACTGAAGATAAGGCCGAAGCAGTAAAGTGCTATCGAAAGGCCGCTCTCCAGGGATATGAAAAAGCCCAGGAAGCTGTCGATAGGCTCACCGATGAGCTTGCTCAGGCGCAGAAGGACAAGGCCCAAAAAGCCAGAGATGCTGAACTTCGGTTCCGAACCGAATGTAAAGAAGCACTGGCCGACGGAAAACTAACTTCTGATGAAAAACACCAGCTCAATGAATTGGCTAAGTCCTTGGAATTGCCTGAAAAAGTTGCCAAAGAGCTTTTTGAGGATGAAAAAAAGACCTTCCTGAAGTCCCGCAGGAAACAGCATGCCAAGGATGCGGTGCTTAAGTTCCGCATTGCATGCAAAAATGCCCTGGCCGATGGTAAAGTTAGCGTTGATGAAAAGAATCAGCTCCGAGAGCTTGGCAAATCGTTGAAGCTCGCTCATGAAACCACAAAACATCTCTTCGAAGATGAAAAAAAGATTTTCCTGGCCAGCCAGAAGGTTGTGCCGACCAAAAACATCGAGTTGCAGTTTCGCAAAGCTTGCAAAAAGGTCCTTGCAGATGGCAAGGTTACCCCCGATGAGAAAAATCAGCTAAAGAGTCTGGCAAAATTCTTCAAAATGTCTAACGAAGCTATGAAACAAACCCTCGCCGATGAGGTCAGGATTTTCCGACAAGGTAATCCCTCAAAGCCCACCTCTTAAAGAACACCCTGAGGTCTCAATTGATTTGCAAACCGAAGCTCGTTTCGTTCCCTCTTAGCTCGGGCAATACTTTTACTTTACTTGTTCTTTCAGTTCTTGGGCATTTTGGATTAGCTCTTCCCTCGTTGGATACTCTTTCGGGGCAAGCTCAAATGTCCATTCATACGAATCGACGATTCTGTTCGGATTCAGTATGCCGGCGAAAAAATCAAACGGAAAGGCATCATACCACGGCCCCTCCAACTTGCGATGCGTCTTAAGAGTCTCGTACCCCTCCTTACTTATCCTCACGTTATAATCGCCGTACCATTCGAACGAGACAGTAACCGGCGATTCGCCTATCTCCTCATCATTCAATGTAACCAAAGCCCCCTGCGGCTCTGTATTGATTGTCAGCCATCGTTCCACACACCCGCTGGCCAACAGACCCACAACTAAACTAACGATTATAACTGCCAATAGATTGCCATTTCCCATAACACAGATCCTTAAAACTGCTGACTGGCTAAACTGCCATATTATAAACAAAAAGCGCAAAGCCGAAAGTCCAAACTTCCCGCCTTAGCGTTTTACTCCGCCAGTGGCTCCGGCTAAGTGCCTACTGTGCTGACGCTGCGCCGGATAGTGGTTGCGGCATTGTTAATATGCTGGACTTTGCCGCCCTCGCTGAGAATTCACTGCAAGCCCCGTAAGGGCACCATTGTGAGTATCCACAACTCGCAATTCGTCCTTGGGTACTCAACCAGCTTAGCCCTGTCTGCACAGCACCTCAGCGCCTTTGCCCTGCGCTATCAGCGACGTATACGAATCCAGTTCCTTCTGAGTCGTTGCGTCGGTAAGGTCGATGGTCTTCTGTCGCTCGGCCGACATATATCCCGCCTGGCACAGCTTCGTTATCTCAAGGCCATAATCCCAGTTCAAAAAGCCGTCTCTGCCGCCTAAAAACGCATTCCGGACCTCCTCAAACTCATCAACATAACCATATAGGTCCGCTTCATTAGGCTGGACTGCCAACAGGCCGCGCGATGCCGTCGCTTTCTCAAGAGCGGTCTCGGAATCCGCCACGGCCTCGGCTGCTGCGTCACCAATGAAAACCTCAAGCGGCGACTTCAAAGAGTTGACCTCAAATGCATAACCCGGCCCAAGCCCATCCATCGAAAGACGAAGACCCTGCTTATCGTACATCCAGGAATTGGTAAACTGACCCTTTACAAGCTGGCTGCTCTCAGGGTTGCGGAACGTTACTGTCCCCGTGCAAAAATCTTCAGCCGGAGTCTTCCCGTAATCAACACCCATTTTCTCGAGCAGTGCCTGCCGATACTTCGGCTGGCTCCACTTAAGTAGCGCCGTCTCCGCATTGACCGAAACCGGTTCGAGGAAGGTCACTGGCTTGCCTGCAGGCGTTAGCACAAACCACGATACCGCTATACTGTGACAGCCCATATCGCAAAGCACTCCCCCGCCTTGTCGCGTGGGGTCCCAGAACCAACCTTCATGAGGCCCGGCGTGCTCCTCCGAGCTGCGCGCAAGCGCAATCGGTCCCATAGCCTCTTGCACGGGCGCAAGCTGGGCCAGTGCGTTTTTGATGGCCTTCATATGTATCTGATTTTCAAAATACGCCGTAGCAAGCTTCGCCTCTTTCGCAAGAGCTACCAGCCGTTTTCCCTCCGCTACTGTCCGGCCTAACGGCTTTTCACAGATAACACCCTTCAACTCCGCACCCGCCTTGACCGCTTCGACTATCTGCTCGACAATCTCAAGCCGTGCGAGGTTCGGTGCCAGAACTGCCACCGCATCACAGCTCTTGCACAGTTCCGCCACGTTCGGCTGAACCTTGCACTTACCAAGCTCGTTTTCCTTGGCTGATGCAGCCAGCTCTTCCGCCCCTTTGAGTGAATAAACACCAGCCAGTTCGATGCCTCGCACCATCTTAAGCGCCACCGCGTGAAAATTCGCTATGAAGCCGGCCCCGATAAAACCTACCTTCAATCGTTCCATACTGACGCAACTCCTTTCTTTGAATGTCTCTTAAACCAGATACTACCGCACTGCCTACCGATAATTTTCAGCTGATTCTATCATTAGCCAAGCCACTAATCAATTATTGCTTTGCCGATACTCTCGCGAGCAAACATACCACCAAACCACAAATCTGCCCTTTATCTATTACCTACAACCGAAATCCTTGTCTCAATTCACTCAAATATGTTTTCTTATCGCCTCTGCCCGTCTGTCGCACGTCCCATAAAAGCCCATTAACTGCGATAAAGCAAGCGTTACAAAGCACTTATGCCATCCGCCGACGCCGGCATCCCCTAATAGTCTTGATTTTGCTTGCCATAAATGGTATAATGTTAAGTCCGAGGAGGTGCCGCCTTCTGTTTAAGTATGGTAAAAAAATGGGGTCATTAGGCGATACTTTTTTAACAAACGGCAGAAACCATTTTGCCTGTAAGAAAAGACGCGTATTTGCCCGAGCGCTCTTTCTCGTGCTTGCTGTCTGCCTTTTCTCGCTGCCTGCTCCGGCTAAGTACAGCGGAGGTAACGGTACCCCCGGTGAACCCTACCTCATATCGACTGCTGATCAGATGAATTTGATTGGCACCGACACCAATGATTGGGACAAGCACTTTAGATTGATTGACGATATCGACTTGGCGGCCTACACCGGAACCGCTTTCAATCTCATCGGAACCCCGGCCAGTCCCTTCACAGGTACCTTCGACGGCAATGACCACCGGATTCTAAACTTCACCTACACCACCACAGCAACAGATTACATAGGACTTTTTAGATACGTCTATGACCCCAATGCGGAAATTAAGAACCTGCACCTAACGGCCCCGGACATTGATGCTGGAACGGGATGGTTCGTTGGTGCTTTGGCGGGCCGTCTGTCCTTTGGTACCCTCTCTGGCTGCCATATTGACGATGGCTACGTCTCGGCTGAGTCTGTGGTCGGCGGCTTGGTGGGGCACAATTCTTATGGTTGGATTGACAACTGCTCTTCGTCATGTCGCGTTTCGGCCTCTTATAATCACATCGGCGGCCTGGCTGGAAGCAGTCGCGGCTGGATATCAGGCTCCTATTCAACCGGCGAGGTTTTCGGAGATGATTATGCCGGCGGGCTCGTCGGAAGAAATAGGTATGGTCGGATATACGACTGCTACTCCACGTGTGACGTTTCAGGAGGTACTTATGTTGGCGGGCTGGTTGGATATAACGAGGACGATATCTTCACATGCTATTCCATCGGCGCCGTTTCAGGGGATTCTAACGTCGGTGGACTCGTCGGCTATAATTTGCATCTCATCGGCGCTGCCGTTACGGATTCCTTCTGGAACATTAACACGAGTGGCCAGGCTGAAAGTGACGGCGGCACGTCTGCGTCCACCGCGGCAATGCAAATGAAAAGCACCTTTACTGACGCCGGTTGGGATTTCCTGACAGTCTGGGACATCTGTGACCGGATGAATTACCCGAGATTCACCTGGCAGCCGCGATTGCTGTCGGATTTCGTCTGTCCCTATGGTGTTGAGATAAACGACCTTGCTGCGTTTGTCCGGCAGTGGCTCTTCCTGAGATTGTCCGCGGATATCCTTCCCGATGAAAATGATGGCATTGTGAACTTTCTGGATTACGCGGCCTTCGCCGCCGCCTGGCAGAGCACGCCCTCCTCACCAAACTGGAATTCCGACTGTGACATTGCGCCGGAAGGTGGTAACGACGTAATTGATGGCGGCGACATCCTCCTCTTCTTCCAGCAGTGGCTGCAGTTCGGCGCCTCTTATGCCGACACGACTCCCGACGGTGGCGATGGTATAGTCAATCTGCTCGACTACGCCGCTCTCGCCGATAACTGGCTGGCCGGGCTGTGAACCCTTTCTTGCCCAAAAAATATTTGATTTTATTGATTTTTGCCGGCCGGGCTGTACTATCATACTGTAATGGATGCGGATTTCAGCGTTTTTGATTTGTTGGATGACTTCCAATCAGTAATGTCTTTCTACAGGTGACAAAAGATGTGTCAGGCTTGTGGATGCACGCCGTGTGAAAAATGCGGCCGACCAATTGAGGATGGCGTTTGTTCCGGCTGTAGCCAGCCGGCGGCAGAATGCACCTGCGAAACCCGCCAGCAATAATCGCCCCCAAAACCTTGATAGTCTGTTGCTTTCCTACGGCTCTCTGAGTCCTTAACAGAATCGGCGTAGCTTCTCTGAACGCTGCAATAATAAGCTTCAACCAATGTTTGAGGTGTTAAATCGACGCGGTAGTAAGCTCGTAAAAACGCTCCCAACGTCCGTCTATTCTCACTGAGAACGTCCGTACCTCCCCGACCTGCCTTTAAAGTTTATCACTCTCTGCCTTCCTTTTCGTCCCGCCTTATCTCTGTATGCGTTGACGATCAACTGTTCGATGAACCTGTACGCGAGCCAGACAACACCGCAACCAATCGCTCCACCCCAGACACCCAGCAACAGGCACAGTGCCCACAACTGTCCCTTGGGCAGATTTAACCAGTAATTGTCCGGCGCTCTCAGTCGCCCCGTATAATCGTGATAAGCCTTCCCGCTGTATTCCTTCGTCTCGCTTTCAAAAATTCGCACGTTCCTCTCTGCTATGCGACGTTGCTCGTAAGGAACTGACCCTCCGAAAAGCGCGCAGCTCACAGCGATAATTACCGTAAGAACAATCGCCATCCTCCTGCACCCGAATCTTACGTTCACACGCTTATCGCTCCGTTCGGGCCATTCTTCTTTTGAATAAAAACCGCGTGCCACCCACCGGCAAATCTTATAAACGCCCATAACCGCCCCGAATCCTACCCCGAAGTAAAATGCCCCCGCCAGGAGGCTAAGTGGGACTCGGTACCACACATCGCCGGCTCTATTGCGTACCGCGATAAAAACAACCAGCCCTAAAAAAAAGCCGGCCGGTGTCGCTATCCTGATCGCCGCTCTTTTGCCCCTGTCTTCTACCTTCATAACTGTCCCTGCAATCCCGCCACCTCCCTATATTTAACCACCCAGACCTGCCTCTTGGCAAGCACTTAAGACCCAAATTCAAAATAATTGACATCTGCTTGCCTGCACGTTAAGGTATTCACCGATTAAAAACGCTTTTTGACGATACCTTTGCTATGAAAATTTTACTCAGTTGGTTAAACGATTATATCGACACGGGGCTTTCCGCCGAGCAAATCGCCGAGATTCTGAGCGACCTCGGCCTTTCCTGCGAGGGCATCCAACAGCTCGGCGACGATGCCGTTATCGACCTCGAGATAACCAGCAACCGCGGTGATTGCCTCTCCCTTATCGGCGTCGCACGCGAGCTGGTCGTTGCGACAGGCAAACAACTAAAAATCCCGACAGTGGAACTCACCGAATCCGAGAAAGACACCTCCGAACTCGCCTCCGTCGAAATCGAAGACCCCGACCTCTGTCCCCGATATACCGCTCGCGTCATCGAGGCCGTCAAAGTTGGCCCCTCACCGGACTGGCTCCGAAATAGACTCGAGGCCGTCGGCCTGCGCACCGTCAATAACGTCGTCGACGCGACCAATTACGTCATGCTCGAGACCGGCCAGCCGCCGCACGCCTTCGATTATGAAAAAATCACCAACGGAAAGATAATAGTCAGAAAGGCCCTCCCCGGCGAACGTATCGTCAGTATCGACGGCTCAAAATGCGACCTCATCCCCGATATGCTCATCATCGCCGACCCCTCCGGCCCCGTCGCCATAGCCGGCGTTATGGGTGGTTTGCACACCGAGGTCAGCGAGACCACCACCAGCGTCCTCCTCGAAGACGCCTGCTTCGACCCCGTCAGCATCCGCAGAACCTCCCGCAAACTCGCACTCCTCTCAGAATCCTCTTTCAGGTTCGAACGCATCGTCGACGTCGAGAACATCGACTGGGCCTCCAAACGCACCGCCCAGCTTATTACGCAGGTCGCCGGCGGCAAAGTCGCAAAGGGCGTCGTTGATATCTATCCCAAAAAACCAGCCCAAAAACAGGTGACCTTACGGCTTAGCCGCCTCAACAAACTCCTTGGTATTGAGGTCTCGTCAAAAGAGGCCGTAAGAATCTTGTCGCTCCTAAGTTTCAACCCGCAGCAAAAAGATGACTTGTTGGTTTGCGACGTTCCTTCTTGGCGAAGCGACATCTATCGCGAAATCGACCTTATAGAAGAACTCGCCCGTGTCTACGGCCTCGACAAAATACCCACCCAGCAGAAAATCCAAATCGAGGTGGTACCGCCCGACCCCCGCCAGAAACTGACCGAGTCTGTCGGCACCTACCTCAATGGCTGCGGCTTCTACGAGACCATAAGCGTCACCTTCGTCGACGATTCCGTCGCCGCCCTGTTCACAGCCGATGACGCCGCAGAACATCTGGCCGTCACGGACGTATCCAGAAAATCTGCCAACATCCTCCGCCGGACCATAATTGCCTCGCTGCTTGCCGTCCTCAAAACCAACCTCAACGCCGGCAACACTCCCTGCAGAGTATTTGAAATCGCCGACACATACCTTCCCACTGAGAAAGGTAGTCTTCCCACCGAAAAAACCAAGCTCGCCCTGGCCTGTGACTCCGACTTAAGAGACCTTCGCGGTGTCATTGAGGGCCTGATAAAAACTATCGATAGCGAGGTTGATATTCTCTTTGAACCTGCTGATTTGCTATGGGCACGGACCGGTGCACAAATCGCGGTAAACGGTCAGACCATCGGGACTGCTGGCCTCGCCTCCCAGGCCGTAAAAGATAAATTCGACTTCAAAGACCTCACACCTGCCGCCGCCGAGCTGGATTTCGAACACCTTATGAGCCTCCAGCGAGCCACCGTAAAAGTAAAGCCCATCCCCAAATTCCCCGCAATCGAACGCGACCTCTCTATAGTCATTGACGAACAAACCTCTTGGGCCGATATCACCGCCGCCGTCGGCAAAAGGGCCTCATCTCAATTACAGGACATCCGGTTCGTAGGCATATACCGGGGTGAAGGCATCCCCGCCGACAAAAAAAGCCTCACCCTAAGACTTACCTTCAGAGACGAAGATGGCACCCTCACCCATGAAAGCGTCGACAAATTCCAAAACGAAATCCTCGACTCCCTCACCCAGTCCCTCAACGCCGAACTCCGAACACTGTAACAAAATCGGCGTACAGAAAATTAGAAGCTAAATTTATAAGTAAATGGTTATAACATTTGTGGGGGTCGTAATCCTCCGACCGTAAGTATTTGTTCCTATTGAAGTAATAGCACCCGATTCTGGCCCCAGTTTTGCAGCCAAAAGCGGCCTTCAACGCGAAAACTGATAAGTAAAGCGGCTACATAGGTTTTTAATTGGGAGGCTGAATTTCCAATTATTTTGTTGATTTACGCTTTCAATTTTGGTATAAATAATACTGCAGGCTGACCCCTGCGGTGTGCGTAAGAAATATATTTTTGAAAAAAACCGATAAACCCGACTCAGGGAAATCAGGCCTTGTTGGATCGGAAAAGCCTACCCGATAGGACTTTCGGACACAAGTAACGATTACCCACTTGGAAATACAGGGTTTTGTTCAAATAATTTCTTACGGCACATGTGGAGGAAGGACCTGCAATAAAAAGGCCTGTTTGAAAAAGCAGGTCTTTTTAGTTGCGCCGTTACGCCGCCGGCCCTGACACCTGAACCGTCTCCCGAATCTCCCTTGCCAAAACAAGTAAAAATTACACCTTTCCTCGGAAAAAGGCTTGCATAATTTGACGCAGCTCGGTAGCTTGCTCGAAAACCCATTTTCCACTAAAGCCAGGGTAAGGAAACCTTATGGTCTTTTTTTAAGGAGGCACTATTATGTGTACCTATAAAATATCTTTTCAAATCACCATATTGGCCGCCGCAGCCATCTGCGCCTCACTTGTCGGCTGCGAGAGTGCTGCTGGCCCAACGACTTGCACCGAGGCCAAAAAGTCCGCCGCCGTCTTGGGTCCTTATGAACTCGACGAGGAGGGATTCATAACTAACTGGCTCATAGTCGGTCCCTTCCCAAACCCGGGCGACCGACCCGATAACCAGGGCTTCCACACCGATTACCTGAAAAACTACGGCACCGAGCCAAAACACGTCCCCTTCAACGGCATGCAAATCGACAAGGCCGATGGAACGAGCGTAAAATGGGCCCCCTACAAAGCTACCTATACGAGCAGGGTAAACTTCTTCGAAGTTGACCACCTTGAACTTGGCTACGAGCAGGATGACATACTCGCATATGCTGCCTGCTGGCTCAAGTGCGAGAAGGATATGAAGGTCCAAATCAGGGTCGGTTCAGACGATGGTTACAAGCTTTGGCTCGACCATGAGCTTATCGGCACAGAGCACGTCTACCGCTCGGCTTACCAGGACCAGGAAAGCTACCCCGTAAAACTTTCCAAGGGAATGCACATTCTCCTGATTAAGGTCGACCAGGACTACGGCTCATTCGAATTCATGTTGCGCGTGGTAACCCCCGACGGCACTAAAGCCACCGGAATCAAAGTCTACAACTGACAACTGCTTTTGACGCCGTCACGGTGGATCCGAAGTCTCTGCCGGGATGACCGCCGATAGCCCTTTAAAAGATTGCATGTTGTCTTAGTGCCTTTGGCCTGCCTCGGTCACTACGCGTATAGCACAACCACTCGCTGAGCTCTCGAACCTATAACATCCTTGTGCTCTGTGGGCCATTGCACATTTTCCGAATTCTTGGCTCAGCAACGGCTGTCAATATCGGACGGCTACGCCCCTCAAACTTCGCGAAACCTCGTTTTTTGCGGTTAAGACACCTCACAGATTTGTCGATTAAAAGAGCAAAAGCACGGGCTTTCTCCGCTCCGTGACTGTTAATGTCTGTTCGCAAAAGACTTATGGAGAGACAAAATGCCAAAGGTGCGTAGCTTTACAGTCCTGCCCGCGTTGCCGGAGCCTATAAAGGACCTTGAGATTATCGCCAAAAACATGTTTTGGTCATGGAACACTGACTTTGTTGACCTCTTCAAGCGTATCGACGCAGATCTATGGACTACCTCCGGCCACAATCCCGTCAAATTGCTCGCCGGTGTCCCACAGCAGCGATTGGAAGAACTCGCCGAGAACAACGGATTTCTCAGGCAGCTCCAGGGTGCCGCTGAGAAACTAAGAGTTTATCTCGAAGGACCGACGTGGTTTGAAAAGGCCGGCGAAAAACCAGCGAAGCACGTTATTGCATACTTCAGCGCCGAGTTTGGCCTGCACGAATGCCTGCCAATTTATTCGGGAGGCCTCGGAATCTTGGCGGGGGACTACTTAAAAAGCGCTTCTGACCTCGGTGTACCCATAGTTGGCGTCGGACTTATGTATCAGAAGGGCTATTTCCGCCAGTATCTGAACATCGACGGCTGGCAGCAGGAGCTCTATGTGGAGAATGATTTCTATGCCTTGCCGATTGAGCTCGTTCGCAAAGAGACTGGCCAGCCACTGACAATCAGTGTCGAATATCCCGGCAGAACCGTCCAGGCCCAAATATGGTCCCTCTCCATCGGCAGGGTAAAACTTTATCTGTTGGACACCAATATTGCTCCTAATTCCTCCGCGGACCGTATGATTACCGTGACACTCTACGGCGGAGACCTCGAACTGAGAATGCGTCAGGAGATTATGCTGGGTATCGGTGGCTTAAAGGCTTTGGCCGCTATGGATATTACGCCTGACGTCTGCCATATGAACGAAGGACATGCCGCTTTTATGGCCCTCGAACGTATCCGCGAACTCAGAAATGCCAATGGTATGACTTTTGACGAGGCACTCGAAGCTACAAAGTCAGGCAATGTATTCACAATGCATACCCCCATCAAGGCCGGCCTTGATGAATTCAGTGTCCAGCTCATGGACAAATATTTTGGCACCTACTTCCCGCACCTTGGCATAAACAGGGAGCGATTTCTCGCCCTCGGAAGAATACTGCCGGACGATGATGACGAGCCATTTAAAATGCCGGTCTTGGCCATCAGACTGAGCAGCTATATTAACGGCGTAAGTAAATTGCACGGACAGGTCTCAAGAGAAATGTGGTCTGCTCTTTGGCCGGGCATACCTGTTAATGAAGTCCCTATTGAATCCATTACAAACGGCACACATATCAAAAGCTGGCTGTCTGATGAAATGAACTCTTTATATGAAAGGTATCTTGGACCAAATTGGACCGATGAGACCGCCGACAAGTCCATCTGGGAAACTGTCAGCCAAATTCCTGATGAGGAATACTGGCAGACACATCAGCGATGTAAAGGACACCTTATCGCTTTCGCACGCAGACGCCTGAAAGAACAGATGGCCAGACGAGGTACGTATCATACCGAGTTGAACTGGGCCGATGAAATCCTCGACCTTGAGGCCCTCACCATCGGATTCGCAAGAAGGTTCGTAAGATACAAAAGGGCGAATCTGCTGCTTAAGGACCCGCAGCGCCTTGTCAAGCTCCTTACCGACCCCAATCGGCCTGTACAGATTGTTTTCGCCGGAAAGGCACACCCCAGAGACACTGAGGGCAAAGAGATTATACGACAGATTATCCATTTCGCCGACCAGTACGACGTCAGACGACGTATCGTCTTTCTCGAGGACTATGATATCAACGTCGCCAGGTTCCTCGTGCAGGGCGTCGACCTCTGGCTCAACAACCCAAGAAGGCCGATGGAAGCCAGTGGAACAAGCGGTATGAAAGCCGCCATCAATGGCGCCCTGAATTTCAGTACGCTTGATGGCTGGTGGTGTGAAGGCTATACCCCCGAAGGTGGATGGGTCATCGGAGCAGGTGAAGCCTATAAGGACCACGCCTATCAGGATACGGTCGAGTCCCAGGCGATTTATAATATCCTTGAAAACGAAGTTGTCCCCTTGTTTTATGCTCGCTCCGCCGACGGCGTTCCGCGCCCTTGGATAAGCAGAGTCAAGAATTCTATTAAGTGGGTAGCCCCGCGATTCAACACACACAGAATGGTCACTGAGTACACAGGAAAATTCTACAACCCCGCCGCGGCCAAGTGGCAATATTTGGCCGCTGATGCTATGGCCAGGGCAAAGGAGCTTTCAACATGGAAAGCCCATCTGAAAAAAGCCTGGTCCAGCTTCCGGATTCAGGATGTACAGGTCAACGTCGCAAACGGCCAGGAGAGCCAGCCCTTAAACCCCAAACACCCACAGCTCAAGGTAGGCTCACAGCTCAGCGTAAGGGCTCTCGTTAAGTTAAACGGCGTTAGCCCCGATGATGTCGCAGTCCAGCTCTATCATGGCAGCGTCGATGCTTGGGGAAATATCTCAGATGGCTCTCCCGTCCAGATGGACCATGAACAAACATCAACGCAGGATGGCGAGCACTGGTTTGTTGGCTCCATGGCCTGCACAAAAACCGGACGCCAGGGCCTCGCCGTCAGAATCCTCCCCAGACACCCTGACCTTGCCAATCCTTATGAACCGGGCCTGATTCTCTGGGAAACAACACCTGAAAAGACTACTTCCACGGTTAGATGAGTCTGTTCTCCGTTGGCTCTTGGTCTCTGCTTCGAATCCCTGCCAGCCACTGGGGCAATATTTCTTCCGCCTAATACAGCCCGGTCCTGCTCGAAGATAAAACTTCTCTCCTCGTTGCGATAACCCGTCCGCCTTACTTGCTCTCTTCCCTGTCCAGAAGCTCGTAGACCTCCTCCGCAGAACTCGCACCCTCAAGCTCCTCCTTAAACTCGGCATCCAGCATCAATCTGCTTATCTTGGCCAGCGCCTGAATGTGTGGGCCTGTCTGGTTCGCCGGTGACACTAGTAGAAAGATAATTTTTACAGGCTTTCCGTCTACGCTCTCAAAATCAATCGCCTCGCTCGCAAGGCCTATCGCCATAACAAGTTCCTTCACGGCCGCGCATTTGCCGTGTGGAATTGCAATCCCAGAGCCGATACCCGTGCTTTTTGTTTGCTCTCGGACCAGCACCGCATTCAGCGCCATCTCTCTGTCAAGCAGGGCCCCACTGCCGTCCAGCAGGTCCACTAATTCTGTTATTACGGATTTCTTGTCTTTACCTTCCAGCGGTACCTTCACGCAGGTCGGTTGCAATATTTTCGTCACCGTCATCTCACCGAAAACCCAATATACTACGTTTCTTCTGATTATTTACGTAAACCCTTCATTGTACCTAATCTTGGCCCTTCTTGCAATAACTTTGCAAAAAAATACCTCTTTAGTCCTCCCGCCACCTGTGTGGCCCAAATACCAGTTTATCCTTTACATCACACGCTGTATTAGTAGAATGAGATGGCCGAAATCGCATAAATGCGTAAACTATAAGGTTTTCCAATTGTAAGTTGCCGATTGTCGGCATACGAGACTTGCCATGGAAAAGATAAAGCTCTACGACACTACCCTTCGTGACGGCATGCAGGCCGAAGGTGTCAGCTTCTCCCTCGAGGATAAACTCGCCATCGCCCGTTGCCTCGACGACCTCGGCATCGAATACCTCGAAGGTGGCTACGCCGCCTCAAACCCGAAGGAGATGCAGTTCTTCGTCGCCGCCGCCGAACTCGGCCTCAAAAACTCAAAAATCGTCGCATTCGGTAGCACGCGAAGGGCCGACACAAAAGTCCAAAACGATGCTTCCCTCAATGCCATACTTGACTGCAAAACACCCGCAGCCACAGTGGTCGGCAAAACCTGGGATATGCACGTGGAAACTGTCCTCGCCTGCTCACTTGACCAGAACGTCCAACTCTGCGCCGAGTCCGTTCAGTACCTCAAAAAACACGGCCGCGAAATCATCTTCGACGCCGAGCATTTCTACGATGGCTACAAAAAAAATCCCGAATACGCAATGAAAGTCCTCGCCGCTGCCGCAGAAGCTGGCGCCGATGTCCTCGCACTTTGCGACACCAACGGCGGCTCTCTCGACAACGAAATCTACGATATCACTGAGGCCGTCTGCCAAAAGTTTAGCCCCCTGACAGTCGGTGTCCATACCCACAATGACAGCGACTGCGCAACGGCAAACACCCTCGCCGGTGTTCGCGCGGGCGCCCGACACGTCCAGGGGACCCTCAACGGACTCGGCGAAAGGTGTGGCAATGCAAACCTATGCACCGTCATCCCAAACCTCGCCTTCAAAATGGGCTTTGACGTCCTCACACCCGAAAAAATCAAAACGCTTACCGAGGTCTCGCGATTCATCTTCGAAATCGGCAACCTCAATCCCGTAATGAATATGCCCTATGTCGGCGAAAGCGCCTTCGCCCACAAGGCGGGCCTGCACGTCGATGCCCTCCGCAAGAGTAAACGAACTTACGAGCACATCGACCCCTCGCTCATCGGCAATGAGCGGCGATTCCTAATCTCCGAGCTTTCTGGCAAATCAAACGTACTTGCGGAGCTCGAAAAAGGCAAAATCGCCCAGGACAAAGAGCTCGCTAAAAAAATTCTCGACCGCGTCCAGCAGCTCGAAAACGAAGGCTACCAGTTCGAGGCTGCAAACGCCTCGTTCGACCTGCTCGTAAAGAAAATCATGGGAACCTATGAGCCATCCTTCGAGCTGCTCAAATACTACGTCACTGTCGAGAAAAGCCCCTCCGGCCAGATGGTAAACGAAGCAACCGTCAAACTCAAAATCGCCGGCAAGGTTCAGCACGTCGTCGGCGAAGGTGATGGCCCCGTCAATGCCCTCGACGCCGCACTGCGAAAGGCCCTCGAAAACATCTATCCGGCAATAAAAGACGTCCACCTGTTTGATTATAAGGTCCGCGTGGTGAACGCCAGGGCCGGAACCGCCGCCCGCGTCCGCGTATTCATAGAGTCCCGCGACAAGACCTCCATCTGGGGGACCGTCGGCGTCTCCGAAAACATCATCGAGGCCTCTTGGCTCGCACTCGTCGACTCCGTCGAATACAAACTACAAAAGCAGGCTTAATCATCGTAACCCATATAACCGAATCCTTTAGGAGCCAACCAAATGCGGGATAAAAAAGCAGACCTCGCCGGACCGGGAATCGGCGACTATAACGAACTCGAAAAAATCCTCCCCACCAATTACGCCTCACTGCTGACGCCCAAGGAAACTCAAATCGCCACCTACGCCGTCAAAGACTACATCGAGCAAAACCTCTGCAAAGAGCTCAACCTCATCCGCGTCACCGTCCCCCTCATCGTCGACGTCGAATCCGGCATCAACGACCTCCTCGACCGCGACGGCTCCCGTACACCAATCGAGTTCACCTGCGGCCTCGGCCTCGACAAACCCATCCGCGCCCAGCTCGTCCAGGCCGCCACAAAATGGAAACGAATGGCCCTGAAACAGTTCGGTATGGATATCGGCGAAGGTTTGCTGACAGATATGCGCGCAGTCCGCAAGGACTACTTCCTCGACCACGACCACTCCGCCTACGTCGACCAGTGGGACTGGGAGCTTGCCATCACCGCCGAGCAGCGTAACCTCGACTTCCTGAGAGAAGTCGTCCGTAAACTCTGGAAAGTCATAAAGGGCGCCGAAACCCACGTCCAACAAATTTTCCCCCAGCTAAAAACAGACAAATACCCCGACCTGCCCGATGAGCTTACATTCATCCACGCCGAAGATATCCTCGACTGCTTCCCCGACCTGCCCCGAAAGCAGCGAGAGGAAGAAATGCTCCAGCTCCACCCCGCAATGTTCATCATCGGCATCGGCTGGGTCCTCGAGGACGGCTACCCACACGAAATGCGCGCCGCCGACTACGACGACTGGGTAACCGACACGAGCTCCGCAACCGGCAAGGACACCCACGGCCTGAACGGTGACATCCTCGTCTGGAACCCCGTAACCAAGCGCCGCCACGAGCTCACCTCAATGGGCATCCGCGTAAACGCCGAAACCCTCAAAATCCAGCTCGAAAAGTCCGGCCAGCTCGACTTCCTAAAATTCCCCTACCATCAGGGAATAATAAACGGCGATATCCCCCTCTCAATAGGCGGTGGCATCGGCCAGTCTCGAACATTTATGAGCATACTCAAAAAAGCCCACATCGGCGAAGTCTCCGCTACCGTCTGGCCTAAAGTCCTAAAGGAAATGTCCCGCAAAAAAAACATCCACGTTATCGAATAAAACCTGTGCCGCACTCCAGGAAATGTTTTGCCCCCTGCACTATACGGGACTTCCGCCCAAAATAATCAATCAAACTTCCCCCTTGAGCCTAATCTCATCAGCCACCTCCCTCATCCCCATTATCGTATCTTCTATCAGCTCCTCCACGCTCACTCCTAACATCTCCGCCCCCTTCTCAATCACGCCCCTGTCCACCCCCGCCGCGAACGCCTTCTCCTTCCACTTTTTTTTCACAGACTTGACCTTCATATCCATAACGCTCTTGCTCGGCCGAACCAGCGCCGTCGCCACCACGAGCCCCGTCAATTCATCAATCGCATACAGCACCTTCTCCATCTCGCTCTCCGGCCGAACCTCCGTCCGCAGCCCCCACGCATGACTCATCACCGCCCTGATATACTCCTCCGGCCAGCCCGCCTCACGAAGTATCTCCTCCGTCTTCTCACAGTGCTGCTCCGGATACTGCTCATAATCCAAATCATGCACCAGCCCAATCACGCCCCATTTCTCCTCATCTTCCCCTCGCTTCCGCGCGCAATAACGCATCACCGCCTCAACCGCCAGAGCATGCTTTATCAGCCCCTCGCCCTTGTTATACCTCTTCAAAAGCTCCATCGCCTCGTCCCGTCCCGGCCTGCCTTCTGCCATAACTTGCTCCTTCGCTCACTTCATCCCAACTTTATCTTGCTTGCCACAATTTAAGCAATTGACAAAACCCCCGCAACCTTTTCAATCCTTCTCCATCCGTTTGTTATAAACCTCAACTCCTTTTCTAATAAATCAGTTCCTTTATTTCATTTATATGTAAATTTAGATGCGACAGGTATCCGGTAATGACGCTTTCCAAAGTTTCGACTGTTGCCTCGAAATCCTTCCAGGTATTCTTCAAACAATCCGGATTTACCTTCTTAATCACATGAATCAAATGAATGTTGTAGTACTTCCACAATGTGACCAGGTTTTTCCAATCTTCATTTTGATAATCTTGAATTCTGATCCACGTGTCGTTATCCTGTCGATAATCGGGAAATTCTAAATCATTGTTATATTGCAGCCGAACTATCCGATGATGGTTATTCGCTGCCGAATCAACTAAGTGCCCCAAAATCTGTTTGATTGTTCTGTTCTGTCTGTTTCTGTTGTCTGTAAGTGTCTTTTCGGGCAGCTCCAATAATTTCATCTCCCATTCACCAACCAGTTTGCTGATTTCATTTCTCAAATCTGAAAAGTTCTCATTCATAATATTTTCCTTCACATTGATGACTTCCACTCCTTTTTTCTTCTATTAAATTATGACTGCACGACTGCGATTTACGCTCCTGTGATTTACCCGGCCATTATTTATACATCCATTCTTTTCTCTTTTGATGGCTGTAACTCCGTTCGTTTTACCGTAATAGATATGCCAGGTCATCCAAGCTCTCATTTTTATATCGTTGGCCGACCTCTCTCTCGACGGCACGCGTTTCGCCGTTATCGTAAGCAATCTGAATCTTATAGACGGGCTTCGTCGAATCGATCTTCTCCGGCCGTATTTCCTCATCTTTAATTTTTTCCGCTGCTTTGCAAAGAAGCTTCCATAATTCTTCCGCCGCATTATCTTCAACAAGATGCACAACTGGTTTCTCGCCTCCAGAGATATGGCCGCCTTGGACCTTTAGATTCGAGTAAAAATACGTGTGCGCGCTCCACCCCTTGGGATACCTGACCGAGAAACCAATCATCCTTATGCCGGGACTATATAAACTATCGTCCGTACCTTTTCCGGAACACCCACCCAGCGCTGCCGACAAAATCAACAACCCCAACAAATAATATCTCATCGCTCTATTCCACCGAAAATAACAATATACAACACTTCCTGAAAACCATTCTACCGATTGCCTGCTGCCAACCGCTGCTTACGTGCCTTGTTGGTGGCTTTATCTGAGCATTTTTTACATCTCGGAGCCAATCCATCTTTGTGGCGCCGCATTTTGTAGTACTCACTCTCCGCCTTCCATTTTCCGCACTTACGGCAGCGTTTTTCCTTTATACCATTAACAACTCGATGGCGTTCCTCATATTTGAGGTATCTTCTGACGCGCCCGCCCTTCTTCTTACGATACTTTCTCCGCCCGTGGGCACGGTCGCACTCTTTACACCAGCGACTCAGCCCGTCTTTCAGGCGTTGCTTCTTCCCGAACTCGCTTTCGTCTTTCCAGCATTTGCATTTACTGCATCGTTTCATTTCTGCCCAGTTTCCTCAACTCCTCACCGCCAACCGCCGTCTTTTTCAAGCCACACGCTATCCCGAATTCTCCCTTCCGTCAACAACTTTAATCCTTCCATCCTGCCTTTTCCCTTCAACCTTTGACCCTTAACCTCCCCCGCAACTTCACTCCGCCCGTCCCCGAGAATCCACCCGCTTGCTTAGGAACAGGGGATCCAATCCTTCTCTCTATCTCACTGGGGCCGCAACTCGTAACACTTCTTACTTCTCCCCGCCAGCCCGGCCGTACCGCGGAGGAAATTTTCGGGGTAATTTCTTTAATAATGTCCCCTTAAAAGCGAACTTCAAGGGTAATTCTCTAATTTTTTCACTTGACAAGGTCGGCTTTATGATATAGGATATTTCTATGCGTTTTCAGGGATGTTCCGGGTAGTTTGCGGAAAATCGGCAAAAGACTGCTCGTATATTTAGAATGGACAGGGACGAGGGTAACAATGCGGACGAGAAGAAATGTAACGGGACCAGAATAAAGGAGGCTTAAAATGTTCAAGAGAACAAGTCTAATAAACTGGCTGGTAATAATAGCTTTTCTTTTTGCAATTCAGTATTCGTTTGGGCCGCAGGCCTGGGCTGGTTCGGTTGTCGGATGGGGTAGGCTGAAGATTAGTCCAGACATATCCAATTCTGTCGTAGTTGCAGCAGGAGCGTCGTTCAGTCTCGCCCTGAAGGCCGATGGCGGCATTGTGGGATGGGGGTATAATGACTCTGGTCAGGCAGTGCCGCCTTCGGGAAATGACTTTGTTGCTGTCTCCGCAGGAGTGTTCCACAGTCTTGCCCTGAAGTCCGACGGTAGCATCGTCGGATGGGGGCGTAATAATGATTGGGGGCGGGCAACTCCACCTTCGGGAAATGACTTTGTGGCCATCTCCGCAGGTTATGAACACAGCCTTGCCCTTAAGGCCGATGGCAGTATCGTGGGATGGGGATTTAATGATTTTGGTCAGGCGTCGCCGCCATCGGGAAATGACTTTGTGGCTGTCTCCGCAGGTGGTTTGCACAGTCTTGCCCTAAAGGCCGATGGCAGCATTGCAGGATGGGGCTTTAATGCTTATGGTCAGGCAACACCACCTTCGGGAAATGACTTTGTCGCTGTCTCAGCAAAGGGTTTTTACAGTCTTGCCCTGAAGGCCGACGGCAACGTCACAGGATGGGGGGATAGCTTTTTTGGTCAGGCAACACCACCTTCGGGAAGTTATTTTGTGGCAATCTCATCAGGGCTCTATCACTGTCTTGCCCTGAATGACGACGGCAGCATCGCAGGATGGGGGTCTAATAGTTCTGGTCAGGCAACGCCGCCTTCGGGAAATGACTTTGTGGCTGTCTCCGCAGGGGCGGTTCATAGTCTTGCCTTGAAGGCCGACGGAAGCGTTGCAGGATGGGGATCTAACTATTATGGTCAGGCGGCGCCGCCTTCAGGAAATGACTTTATAGCCATCTCCGCAGGGGCGTTGTACAGTCTTGCCCTGAAGGCCGACGGCAGCATCGCAGGATGGGGACTTAATGATTATGGTCAGGCAACGCCGCCTTCTGGAAATGACTTTGTGGCCATATCCGCAGGTTCGTATCACGGTCTTGCGCTTAACGACGACGGCAGCATCACAGGATGGGGTGCAGGTACGCAGGATTTGGGTGACTGGCCAGATTTTGGTCAGGCAGCGCCACCGTCGGGAAATGACTTTGTGGCTGTCTCCGCAGGTGGTTTGCATAGTCTTGCCCTGAAGGACGACGGCAGCATCGTAGGATGGGGGTATAACAATTATGGTCAGGCAACGCCGCCTTTGGGAAATGACTTTGTGATTGTCTCCGCAGGGGGGTCGAAGAGTCTTGCCATAAAGGAAGTGGCACCACCGCCTATCGAAGCAGAAGTTAAGATCCACCCAAGGACACTTAATTTAGCGAGCAAGGGTAAATGGATTATGTGCGTCATACGCCTGCCCGAAGATTACAACGTCGCCGACATTGACCCCAACAGCATCTTGCTTGAGGATGAAGTCCCAGCAGACCGCGTATGGTTGGGAGATGAATTTGCAGTTGCGAAGTTCAGCCGGAGAGCGGTTCAGGAGGAGCTTACCGAGGTGGAAACACCTGCCGAGGTGGAACTGGTTGTGAGCGGTGAACTTAGTGACGGGACTATATTTGAGGGTACGGATACGATTAGAGTGATAGATAAAGGCCGCAGGAGAAATAATTTGCCCGGCAGGGCTGGAAGAAGGGTTATTCTGAAGCGCAAGTCAACCAAAGGACTGTGAGTATAACGCTTACGCCCCTTTTGTTATGTAGTCTGTAGTTCGTTATGGTCTTATCTTCGGCCAAAATGACGATTGTCCTGCCGTACGGCTCTGCAGGCCGTAGCTCCACCCCTGCAGCCGCAAATGCCCCCTGACACCACTTCTCCCATCATATCAAAATCCTAACGACAACTCTCTCGCACAAAAAACCAGTGCTGGCGAGGCACCAAAAACCACAACAAATTTACTTATTCCCCTCCTCGCCTTCGCTGCCATCCTCAACGCCTCAATCTACCTCCTGAACAAATAACTCCCAATTTGCAGCCTCTAATCCTTCTCCACGCTGTTTTTTCGCTGATTTTCCAAGATTTTACAAATTTTTTTCAGAAAAACTGTAACAAATCCCCGCCAACGGGCACTATATATACAGAAACCCACCACCATAATTTGTATATGCCTCTCCGGCCGGATTCCTAAACACACCCACGCCGGAGGGGCCCGTTTTTTACACTCAAACGCCGCCACGAACGTCAATTTCGCTGATTTCCAAAGTTTTTTCAGAAAAATTGTAACACTTCGCCCCTCAGCGGGTCTTTACATATAGACACCCACCTCCATAATTGGTGTATGCCTCTCCGGCCAAAATCCACATACCCACACACCGGAGAGGCTTATTTCTTCGCTCACCCCTCCCCACCCCAGGATCTACCGCCCTAAGCGCCCACTCCGGAATATTTATCCCTTGCCTTAGAACTGGGTCTTTTCTTGCTCGCTGCCAGCCCTCGTACCTTTGCGCCTGACTTCTGTTTTGACCCTTCACGGCTGACTTTCGTCTCAGCTAACGGCCGACGGACCGACGGTACTGCCACCCCCGTCCTCAGTGCCGTCATTACTCCCACCGCCTCCAGATAGTTCTCTACAATAAAAAGCTTCCCGGGCGCAAAGCCCAACTTCTCAAGCTTGTTCCGCATCTGATTACGGTTCTCACGCACCGCTATCACCGGTATCCCCTGCTCTAAAGCAGCTAATGTCGGCAGCCCGAGGCACCCGTCCGGGATAACCACGCACGATACGTCCGCGGCCGTCAGTATCCCCGGATGCGAAAATACCATCCGGTCTGTTATGATGCGTGGACTCCGATGAAGCCCCTTCAACACGCAGTGAAGAAAACACATCGATACTGCTTCCGCCGACATCCGCGGGTCCACCAGACCCAGCCGAACGTTTAATACCTCCATCGATTCCAGCATCGGAGAATGCGCCGCCGGCACCCCGAACAGCATAGTTACCGCGTGGGTCAGCATCGCCTCCACGCCGCCCCACGGATTAATAATCTCACCATGGCTTTGGAAGTACTCCACAAGCATCTCATTGGGAACCTCTACCAGCGTCGCCAGTGCCACCGCATCATATTCACCCTTGTGCCGGTGCAGCACCTCACACAAACGCTCCAGTCCCTCAACACGACCCACCGCTCGCCCCGAACTCGAATACTCCGGCCTCATCCGTATTGGCTCTTCCATCTCAACCACCAAAGGACACTCTGTACCAAGCGAAGCGCGCGCCGCGGAAGCGGCGTCGACGTATAATTCCGTGATTTGCTCGTCCTTGTGCCTGTCGATTACCAGCATCACGCGGTTCGCCCGCACCCTTTCCAGTCCGACCGTCCCCATAAGCAGATTCGATAACACACTCCCCTCGACATACACCCCGTTCTCCGGCAGCTCATTTATGTCCGACGCGTTCACCACATTCGGATGAGTAATCAGTGTATCACATGCACCTGCTAACAGCCTCGCCGCAGGGGCCGCGTCGCCCGCATGACCGCCTATCTCCGCCCCGATACCCGTCGGCACTATCATCACCGCGTTAAACTCACTGCTGTTCTCGACCTCTCTCCGCACAAATTCAAATATAGAGCCTTGCTGTGCTAAACTCCCGTCGTCTAAACCACCTAAAATACCTAATTCGCAGTGATACCCCTTCGGCCCGCTCTCCGTTACCGCAAATCTTATGGGAATCCCCTTGTTACCTGCCCGTTTGACTACCGTCTCCTCAAGATATCCCAGCAGGCAGCCGCGCCCCTTATACGGCGGGATATCTATCTCCTGCTCCTTCAGTATCATTTCAAGTCCTTTCTATGAAGGTCGTCTTCCATTCCTTTGCACCAAACCACTCCTTGGTAATCTCCTCCGCCACCTTCTCGTCGAATTCCTTGCACGCGAATACGTTGACGTAAACGGTCTCCAGCAGCTCTAAAGTGTGAATCACAATGCTGCTCGTAAGTATAAATTGAACCGCCGATGTCCCCTTCGTGTGCGCCAGCGTCTGCTTCTGCTCCTCCGGAACATCCATATCGTCCCACCAGAACCGGTCGGACCTCTTCATATCAATCGCGTTGCACACCTTCTCAAAGTACGCGTCCAGACTCTCCCTGTTGAACGTCGATGCGTCGCACCCGTGCAGGTCCATTATCAACTCATACCCGTATGGCTTGTCTTTCTTTTCCATCTTCGTGTCTCCGTACCAAAAACAGAAAGTTCTGATTAGCAGCCAATTGTATGACTTTCACGCTCCCCCGCAAACAAAAAAACCATCACCCCAAATTTCCCTGCTGTTCCTTCCTTGCCATTTTCTCCTCTGAACCTTACAGCTCACCGCACACAGCTTGCCAGCATCAGTTCTTATCGCCTGTCCGCGACTTGTAGATGTACCTCGATTTATCAAAGTCGCCTCTGGTCAGCCCCAGCTTGCTCAAAACCTCACCCGCAGACAAACTCGATACAATGTCCCCGCTCGGGTCACTCGCCGACAGAAAATGCGATACGAATATTATAGCGCCCGGAATGCTAAAGTCGCTGTCAACAATCGGACTATGATGTCGCAGTACCCCCTCTTGAATAATCGGCGAAAACTTCCACTTCCGGCAAATCCGCATCCCAACCTCGCAGTGGTTCGTCCCCACAGAAGCCTCTTCATCATACACAACCGATGCCATCTTGTCCCACAATGTCCCCAGCACGTGCGCGCTCGTCCGGTTCCTCGCCACCATAATCGCTAATCGCCCTATATCGTGAATTAGCCCTGACACCGTATACAGCTGAACCTGCTCCCGCGATGCGCCTGTATGCTCGGCCAGTATATGGCACCCTATCGAAATGTTCTCCGAGTGGTCGAAGTATTCATTCAGATACCTGAGTGACGCGAATTCCTCCTGTATCGCCCGCCGGGCATACAACAGCCCAATCAACTGTACCAGATTCTGCACCCCGAATCGCTCCACTGCCTCCTCCGTCGTCTCAATCTCCTCATCCGTTGCATAATAGGACCTCGTCAGCTCCAGCAGCTCCTTGCGGGCCTCCGGCTCCTTCTCCATCAGACGAAGTATTTCCCCTCGCTCTTCGCTCGGCTTTAGCGCTGCCGCCAGAAGCTTGTCGATCTCATGCGGAAATATCGGCAGACCGTCCACCAGCTCTATTATCTTACGCCCGAACTCTTGCTTCTTCTTCATCTTTCTGCTCCCACCTGCCAACTCCTTCGCTTGCCCGCCATACCTCACCACCCATCCACTAGCCACCGGCATCCCGCCACTCTGCTTTTCACCCCTTACAATACCCGACAGCCCGAAGAAAGTCAAACTCTAAAAGCCCCCCTAAAAATCATCTTTCATCCCGTTTCTCACTCCGCCTGCCCCCTTGCCTGTTCAGACATTTTTTTATCTAAAACGCCCCTTGCAGGTTTACGCCCAGTTTGTTACTATTACAGCCACGAAAATGGCGCCTTATTAAGGAGACCGAAATGAAAGTCAGTGGCAGCACGGCCTACGGCCTTTTAGCGGTGGGCTACATCGCCCAAAATCAGCAAAAGGGGCTTGTTCTCAGTCATGATATTGCCAACCACTATAAAATCCCCCTCGAGTATCTCTTTAAGATAATGCAGCACTTAGTCAGGGTCAACGTCTTGACAAGCAAAAGAGGGCCGCGCGGTGGATTCTCTCTGGGAAGATCACCAAAAAAGATTACTTTGCTTGAGATTATCGAAGCCGTCGAGGGCCCGCTCACATGTGACCTGATGCTCTCTGACCATGCGCCAAGAGATAAGTTTGCAACCAGGGCCACTAAGACCTCCGACAGGGCCTTCACGCAGGCCAGAAATGTCCTGAAGGCCGTAAAGCTCGCAGACTTAATCTGACCTCGTGCCGACCTGGTCAGCCTTATCTGGCGAACTACGCTTCACGAGCGACGAGCCGCCCTTTGTCATTGCGCCGAGCGTGCTAGGCACGCGATGTGGTAATCTCTGTCGTCATCCTGAGCGGAGCGGTGCGCACCACCGCGCAGTCGAAGGTTCTGGCCCGCGACCCCAAATTACCAATCGACAATCTTATTTCTGGTGAATCTGGACATTCCCGCCGCCAAGATAACCTTGCGCCTTATGCTTCGGCACGGCTCCACTATTCTCCGTATCAACATCCGCCTCTGCAGGGAGGATTGAATCGTAACGGTTTTATGATCTCAATTCTACTTAGGATTTCCCCATAGCTCGAGATCATCTATATTCCAGCCTGAGTAGGGATAAGCTTCTGGTAGTATTTCATAACCCCAGCGGATGTATACCGTTGCCTGCTCATCCGCTACGCTGCTGATATCATACTTTACTATTCGCCAGCTATCATCCGTTATCTCGGCCCTTTCAGTATGTTCCCAAACCATAGCCCAGCTTGTGCCGTTGTTAGATACCTCTACTGTGCTTTCAACATATGCTGGGTCATCGGTATTGAGCCATCTGGCAAACTTCAAGTTCACATTTTTATAAAGGCTGCAATCAAATGGCTCAGTGGTAACATAATATGGTCCGCCCGTGGTAGTGTGGTCGTAGTCACCGTTTAGATTGACGCCATAAACATTCGATCTTGTGTAACCCTTACTTGGGTCTGGATTCCCATGTTGGCTTCCCCCTTGACCGTTTGGTTCGCCAAACGCCCACTCTCCACTGGTTGGCCAGCAGGGATCGGTATCCAGGGGAGAATAATGGAACCTGATGGGTTCTTGCTCAAGCCAGTAGTCAACAAATATCCTCTGGTCATGAGAATCAACTCCTCCGCTCTCATCTAAGTCGCTGCCTTGGCACCAATCTGGCCAAGCGCAGCTGTATTCGGTCCAGTAAGACGCTAAGATGGCAAAGTCCACAAAATTAACTATCTTGTTGCCGTCAAAATCCGGAAACTTATCTGGGTTGTATTCATCAAATCCCATATCTATCCTGCCGCCAATAACACGTGGATTGCCATCTATGTCGAAGTCATTGGCATCAGTCATGTAATTCGGGTCGCCGGCATCGATGCACAGTGAATCCGGCAGCAAATGATAATCACCATTAATCCAATACCATGGGTCCCAGTATCCCGGGCTAACAAAACCAGGATTGACATCGATATTGCCAACACCCCAATTTAACGTACAGGTGGGTACAACGTGGACACCACTCCTGCCGTCCTGCACATCACTGTAACTAATCGTGACAGTACTTAACTCACCAGGCGGGCCTACGTAGATACCGCTGCCCCACAGGGCAACATTGTCCCAAATAATACAATTTTTGACCTCTGCCTCGCTTCCACGACACGCTATTGCACCGCCGGCATTTTCCGAAAAATTACCGACAAGCGTACTTTCGCTGATGCTCAGGTTACCGCTCGAACAGCATACCCCACCACCATATAAATCTATGGCGTAATTACCGGCAATTAAAGAGTTCCTGATTCTAGTATTGCCTCCATAGCAGTATATTCCTCCACCATACCAAGCCGAATTAGCGACAACAATGCAACCGTTGAACTCAGGACCAGAATCCTGCACGACAATCCCTCCTCCATCAGACCACCCCCCCGCCCAACAGCCTATAATTGTACAATGAGTGATTATGGGACTACTGGAGCAGAAGATTCCAGCACCTGCTGGCCACTCGTCCGAATAGCCGTCGATAATTGTAAAACCATCCAGAATTGAATTGTGGTCCTCTCCGCTGTGGAAGTAAAAACCTCGACCCTGTTGATTGCAATCTATTATGCAGCTTTCTGGGCCACTCCCGCTGTGGAGAGTTAGTGCCTTGCCCCTGAAGTCGATATCTATATTGTCAGGGCCGGTGTACGTCGCCGATTGAACCATTATATCGCCTATCTCCACCGGGGAGGATACATCAATGCCATCCTGGATTTTCCCAAGAGGAGTTACTATCACTTGAGTTGCAGTACCGCTTACTGTCCCGCCATTGGGATTCAAATCTTCCCCCAAAGTTACGATGCCATCGTGATTGACGGCAATATTTCCACCATTGGTTGTAACTGGACTGTTGGGATTGTTAAAATCAATCCCGCTTGACGTAAAGCTACCCGATGTCAATGTAACAGAATCTTTTAGTTCCACGTTACCTGTCCCATTGGCGTCCGAATCGGCAGTTAAGATTAATGTTCCGGATTGAGTTGTGCCGCCAAGGGTGATGTCATTAGCTGCGTCAACAGTAAGGGCACCTTCCCCGGTCAATGTCTTGCCATCTGACAGAATAACGTCGCTGCCAGCACTTAACGTCCTGCTCGGCGCGACTATTGTGTTATTATTCAATAAAAGGTTCCCATCCGCCGCAACATCCCCATCCAGGTCTATTGTGGTATCCGCTGCCCAAATCTCTATATCGCCAGAGGTTGTTGTAACCGTATCCTTAGCTAGCATATCGGAGACGGCACTAACTGTCAGCTTACCAGCAGCTTGAGTTGTTCCGCCGAGAGTTATGTTGTCACCTGCGTCAAGAGTCAATGGGCCCTCACCTATCAGGCTCTTACCGTCGGCAACAACAAAATCAACGCTAACTGCCAACGTTAGACCACTGGCAACAACCGTATCACCGTTTAGCTGTAGAATCTCAGAGGTTACAGCACCATCAAGATCTATTTGCGTGCCACCACCAAGTATGAGACTACCTGGTGTTGTTTTGCTAATGGTATTCTTGGCCCAAAGCGTCCCGCCAACAGCCTGCATAGTTTGGCCGACAGAACCATCAAATGTTGCCGCCGCATCGGAGGTTACATCTACACTTGCCTGGAGGTTCGCAGCAGCCTGAAAAGCATCCTCTATTGTCAGTGAGCCATTCTGAACATCTACGAT
Organism: uncultured Pirellulales bacterium; assembly: GCA_964513655.1. Classification (GTDB taxonomy): domain Bacteria; phylum Planctomycetota; class Phycisphaerae; order Sedimentisphaerales; family Anaerobacaceae. The sequence continues at coordinate 121,191 of CAZENQ010000002.1, forward strand.
GCCGTCGAGATCGACCAAAGTATCGCCTGAAAGCGTGAGATTGCCGGCGGTAGTTTTCGTTATCGCACTCACCGCAAGCAAGGTGCCAGTTCCTGCATCAAAGAGCTGGTCCGTTCCGTGGGCAGTTACTGAGGCTTGAAAGGTCAGACTGGTTACTGTGTTAACATCTCCACCTAACTGGGCGATTCCTACGACCGCCAGGTTCCCATCAGATATGACATCGCTTCCTGTACCCGTTGTAAATTGGCCGTCTATTGTTGAATCTCCCGTAAAATGGAGTTCAATCCCTGCACCGCAGGACACATCTTCACTGTATGTATCTGCGGTTATTATAATCTCATCACCGCTTGTAGCTGCCTCTATACCTCGTTGTATAGTGCTGAACGGATACTGTGTGGTACCATTTTCAATATTAGGTGTATGAATATGGTTCACATAAATAATACTAGGATCAGTAACATCGAAGTTCGCGGCAACACTGGCTGCATCACCTACTTTCACAACAGCCATATCTCCATCCATGGCCCCACTAGTGACCCGACACAGGATTTGGTTTTCGTTCCAAGAAAGAATTTCTGACATAGATCCGCCCGTGAATATAACATTTCCAGTGGTACTGCCGAAATATTGCCCATCAATTTGCATAAATGTTCCAGGTGGTCCTTCTAAGGGTGCAACATTGTTTATAACGGGCAAGCGAATATATGTGCCTTGCTCTGAATTATTACCTTCTGCTACTGTTATGCTCCTCGATGCTGGTTTTTTCCAGCCGCTTACATCCTGAAATTGAAGTGAGTATGGACCAGTCAAAATGTCGGTAATAGTATCACCACTCGATTTCCAATTTGTATCAGGACCAGTTGCCAGACGCCATTGCCCACTGCCTTGCACCTCTGTGGGCTGTATTATTACAGTTAGTGAACCTATCGGTGGTGCCGGTGTGCTATGGCTAACTAGCAATTTAGGCTTTAGACTAGGGTTCGGTTCTTCCCTGCTGTAGAAAGTGACACCAGGATTTCCGGGATGACCTACCACGCTTATACCGTAGTTTGAACCGGGGTTATCAACCCAGTCTTGAACCAACGTTATCAAGTCTGGATACGTGCCAGAATCCCAAGTCCAAACCGGTATGTCGCCCTGATCTATGTATGTGCAAATTATTGGATCTCCAGAGGGCGGTGCAGCAAGATTGAGTGGCATATTGTTCCATGTAACACCATATTCAGACCATGAGCCTTGTATTTGTCGAATGCTTATCAGATGCTCATAAACAGAAGTAGGATAGTCTGATACCGAAAGCCTTAGCTCGACCGAGTCCACGATGTCACCAGTTGGGATGTAGCTGAGGTCAAATTTGACTAAACCGTGAGAATAAGCACCCCCGACTTCCCTGCTCACAAGTAAAGTTGTAGAGTCACCATAATTGGTGTTAGGTGTTGTCTCTTTGACGTTCGCATCCTCGACTGCTGTTGATATATCACCGGCACCAAACTCGCTTGGCTGCTCTGATATACTGTCTATAAGTGTCAATAAGAAGCTATCACTTTTTGCCTGTGGTTGAGTTGTCATGTCATAATCATACCAAATGAGCGGAGCGAACGAATTTAGAAGCATTTCAGCCTTGATATCACCGTCACCACTGCCTTCATCGCCGCTACCTCGTGTTTGATAAAGGTAGTATAATCCTTTGAACCCATTAGTGGCGTCATCCATGTTGTTCTGCAAGGTCCCTAAGGAGTCGCTGGTGTCTACTATGGCCTGTAAAATAGTCGTTTCGTCCGCACCGGTTATCTCTCCGTCGAAGGCAAGGTTTTTCCATGCGTTGGCTAAATCTCCAAGTTCTGTGGTAGCAGAATTACATACTCCTTCAATATCAACTCCATCCGGCCGCTCCCAGTAGTATTCACTCATAAATTCAATGTGATCCCAATAGCCGTCGACAATTGCCTGGAAAAGGTCCCCCAAGTCAAAGACACGCTGCAGAGCATTTGCAAAGCTAAGCGCTGTCTGTGAGGGAGTAGAGGTATCCAGGCCAGTGAAGATGCTGGCAAAAGCATAGCATAGCCGGGTACTGTCAAGGAAAAACTGGTCTGAAACAGCGTCTGTTCCCCAATATGTATCAACTTTGCTTGCATATTCTGAGATCGCAAGATATCCACTATAGGCTTCCACAAAATTGTGTACGTATGTGCTGGGCACACCGGAATAATCGTACCTCACCACTATTTTTTCTAACTCATATCTGTCACCAGGATTCAAACCGCCCCATTTGTTTAAAACATCTATTTCTATTTCAATGTAATATCCGCCAACACCGTCACCAGAAGATTGTAACATGTCCCTTATGCTGCTAAGTGAAAATCCCCATGATGTGAAATCTGAAAATGATCCAAAGTCATAGCCACCAAATAATACAGTTGTAACATCCCCAGAGCCAGATATATCAATCTCTAATGTGGTCACTTCACGACTTCCATTTGGTGGTGGGAAGTAAAAACGATATATCATTTTACACTCTTTGTAACCATCTCCTAGAATGATTACCCCGTCATCAGAAAATTCGTATTCGCCATAACTGGGCTGAAAACTTGAAAATGCCGTACCACACTTTACGGTGGTAGTTTCTGCCCCAGCAATACAGCAGAACTGAATAATCATCAAAGAAATTGTGATCACTGATATTTTCTTTGCCATGCTTAATCCTCCCGAAAAAGCCTATAATCGCATTCTATATAGATCATCATTGTTAGAACTCGTAAATATGGACTCGTAATTATACGTGAATTTGCCCTCAACACATATGCCTTGCCCTCACCAACCATTCCTTTCCTCGACATTGGCAGAAGCAGAAATGTACCTAGATAGACCGCTAACACTTCGAGAATGGAATTTCCAGTTTGTGAACAACACCACATACTGCCGCTCCTCCACCTGCCAGTCTGAGGTGGGTGTATAATATTCCTTAAACAGTCAGTACGAAACGGTGATATATCGTTTACCCTATCCGACGTTACCTGTCAAGAAAATTCCCGATTTTCCCCAATATTTTTATTTTCCTCTCTAAATAGTAGCCAATCCTATTTACCCCTGCCGTAGGCACCCCCTTGCCCAGAGTCCACCGGACTCTAAGGGGGCCCCCACCCCGTCAACCCTCTTTTGCATTTTTATCTGTATTTTTGCATTTTGATTTTTAATCTTTGATTTACCTATCCGGCCGCTCAAAATCTCGCGCAAATCGACAACACATTTGACAAAACGCGCAGTTTTCCTCCAAGATATACACTAGTTTAAATAGTGTAT